>JAJFMB010000080.1 GCA_021772355.1 Chlamydiota bacterium
AAGCGAACAAAAACGTCAAATTATGCTTAAATAGACGAGGTTATCTCACTTATTATTCATAATTCCTTCACTTTTCTGATGTATATTAAAAATATGATAGTTGTTAAACAACGAATGTTTATAGCTCAGTTAATGCGAAAGTGAACTGCTATCTTTTCAGGCAATAATTAGATATAATTGGAAACTAAAAGCAGAAATGGCACTACATGAACAACCGGGAAAGAGGGCAATGAAAAAATCGATTCTCCTTTTTAATATTTTATTAGTTTTATTTGCCTTTTCTACAGTCATTGCTTGGGCATATTATGGGGAGAAGTGCTTTGAATACCTGTTTGGCGAAAAGTTTGTGATCCTGTACCGTATCTGCTTTACCTTGATTATCATTCCCGGTGCTGTCATTAAATTGAATGTTGCTTGGGCATTTGCCGATATCGCAAATGGCATAATGATTATCCCAAATTTAATAGCGATCATCGCTCTTTCCGGCATCATTCTCAGTGAAACGGATCACTTTTTAAAGATGATCAGGATGGAACAGGCAACCCCGGAATAATGGCTTTAGGTCGGCAACAGAGAGGGATATATCTTCTTGGTTTATGGGGACGTGGGGTTTGAGAATTATGATTACTTCTATTAAACAAATGGTAACAACGCTTTACTTTCTCAACCTCTTTGCTGACTAAACTTTGATCAAAGTTCAGCCAATATGTCTTAAATTCATATCTGTTATTTGCTTCTGCAATATCTCCTGCGTCGTTGTCGTGATGATTTCTTTTCCACTTGAAATAACTATAATCGTCAAAGGGGTAATGCGTTGACATAATATGAAAGGCGTCTTTATGACCTTTTTTAGCTGCAATATGTATTGGTCTATTGGCTTCATTAGAATTGTCTTTTTCCTTGATAAGTTTAGGGCATAATTTGAGGATCTTTTTAAGAAATTCCTGCTCTTCTTCGTTAAATTCATCTCTTTCAAAGAGAATATGAAGGATGTTACGACCTCGGTTATCTTTCTCTGAGACATCAGCACCGTTGTCGATAAGAAATTCCGCACACTCGAGTTGACCTGACTTCACGCAGACGAGTAAAGGAGTTGGCTTTTTATCATTGTTGGTGTCGATAGAAACTCCATGAGCAACTAAGTCTTTAACAATAGCTAAATGACCCTGTTCGCATGCGTGATGAAGAGGAGTATTACCGTTGCGATCAGGGGCGTGAATACTTATCCTTTGAGGGATTTTCTTATATCCTTTTACATGTTCGAGAATTAGATTTGTAAGTTGTTCATGACCGTTAATGCACGCCCAATGTAGAAAATTTCTCCCGTTGACATCTCTTTGCAAATAGTTAACCCCAGAACTAAGATAGAGTTCAGCTAATTCCTTTCGGAAAGTGTTGAGGATATCCGCATGCTTCACCTTTTTTGCTAGAAGTAAAAAAGGAGTAAAGGAGTGAGCGTCGTGGTGGTCGATCTCTGAGTTTAAATGCTTTTTTTGGCGATCATGTTCTAATAATGCCTTAACGACTAAAATATGTTCGGCAGTTGTTGCGTGGTGAAGAGCAGTTTTCTTTTCAAAATCTTCATCTCGAATATCGACAGCACGCTCATGATGCCCATCATTTCCTAGTAGAACATTCACGGTTTCGATATATCCGTTGGCAGCAGCAATCATTAAAGGGGTCATCCCGTTGATATCACGCAATCTCGTAAGGGCACCAGCAGTCATAAGGGAGCTAACAATATTTTTACTACTACGAATGGTTGCGGAGGAATTGTCATGAAAGAACACACCTTTTCCATCATCAGGAGTAGTATGCGTTTCGTTAAAACTTTGTTGACACGCACAATGAAGAGGTGTTCTGCCTTCATCATTCCGTATGCTTAAGAGAGGTGCTTTCTTGTTTTCTTTAATAATATGATTAACGACATCCACCCAACCATATAAGCATGCAAGATGAAGACTGGTGTTTCCATGAATGTCTTTTTCGAACGGATTTGCACCTTTTTTAATTAGATCAGTGACTAATCGAATTTGTCCTTTTGAAGCTGCTAAATGTAGCATCGTGCGGCCATCTCTATTTTTGGCATGGAGATTACCTCCATCCTCGATAAATTTCAGGGCAAAATCGATTTGATCGTTAAGTATTGCAATGTGTCCGGCTGTATTTTCGAAATAATCCCGCACGTTCATGAGTTTAAGTTGTTTATCTTTTTCTAGGTCGCTGTAGATCTCGATGATTTTTTCGTGACCATAACGGGCGGCGACATGTAGCGAAGTTTGTCTGTGATGAGATAAATCACGCTCGACACACTTTGCATGATTTTTGACCATCAAATCCTTTAGTCTATTGTGTAAATTTGCAGCAGCTAAAATATTATTGAGGGGAAGTTTTTGGTCTGTTTTAGATAAAAAATTATCGGATAATTCTTCTAGAGTGCATGTATCAAGTATTGATTGTAATAGTGATTCAACATTTTGTTGCGGTTCTTTAGATGATAAGGCTGTTTCGATGGGAAGGGCGCCTTCATGATTTCGTTGCCAGAATAGCTCAGGACAGAGGTGACAAAGAGTTTGTATCATAAAAGAATCACCATATGTGACGGCAAGATGCAGCACATTGTTTCCAAAAAAATCTTGTTTTGAAGGATCGATATTTGGCGTTTGTAATAGTCTAAGAATGACAAACGCAAGGCGCAAATGTTGCTCTTTTTTTCTAATAGTTTGCACATCGTCACGAAGCAAATCTAGATCGAATAGAGGCTTCCAAAGCCTTTCTAGATAGTGATCTTGACGAAAGGAAGCAAGAAGTCGATATCGGATTTGTAAGTATTGGTGATAGACTAATAGTTTATCATCATCGTTTTCAGGCACTGAAACTAACTCTTCATTTTCATGCTTTCTAAGTAGAGATAGAATATTCTGTTTAATAGCATCGCCATTTCTAAAGGAAGTTGAGTGTGCTTTCGGTAAGTCTGGGACAAAGTCATGCGCAAACTCAATGTCAGGAATACGGGGATCTTTATCAGCTTGACCGGAAGAATGATTTAAAAGACTGAAGCATGCCATATGAAGAGCGGTATCCCCGTAACGCGTTTGTTCATTGGGGTCAGCCATCTTAGAAAGCAACGTGTCCACTGTTTCTGAATTCAGATAAAATGCTGCTAGATGTAACGGTGTTAAAAGTCGGTGACCGGTTTTTATATCCACAACGGCGCCATTTTCAATCAGTTTGTTTGTCCCCTCGGTATTATCAGAGATAGCAGCAAAATGCAGTGGGGTAAGTCCCGGGTGATTATAATGTGCGATATCTGCACCACTTTCGATGAGTGGTGTAATATATTTAACGTACTCCTTATTCAACATGACGTAGCTGAGCGCAGTACTACCGAATTCATCAACGTCATTAATAACTTCACTAATGTTTGTTTTAGAGATTTGTTCCTGTAATTTTGAAGTGTTTTGATGACGGGCATGTTGGACGAGTTCCGGTGTTTCCGGCCATGTTCCAACAAATGAGATTACACCGTTAACATAGCGAGGCTGGGGGAGGTCGTTGTAATGGACAAAATTACTGGCATAGACAGGATTATCTTTTAAATTATCTGCATGAAATTCTGCAAAGCTTTTATCTAGCTGGTTATCTCTGTATGTCATATACATCATTTTGATCACTTCCATTGCGACATCTGAAGGAAACTCAGTGAAGAAGCAAAGTAATATTTTCAGAGATTCATACTTTCGTTTTCGTGCAGCTAAAATGATAGGTGAGGCGTCTTTGCGGATTTTTGATAGTTGCTGAGCGAATAAAGCTACCGAACTAAATGAATTTGTTTCTGTTTTTTTTAATTCATTTGGGTTGGAGCTATTGAGAATAATTTGACGCACAATAAAAGGTAAATCTTCTTCAATGGCTATCGTCAAGGGGGATTGTCCCGCTTTGTTGATAGCTCTTGCATTCCCATCTTTTTGGAGAAGTGCTGTTACAATATGAATATTCTTTTTTATGACGGCGAGATGGAGTGGAGTCAAACCCTCTTTGTTTTTTATACTAGGATTTGCTCCACACTCTAGAAGCTCATTCACTGTCTTTAAACATTGGGTTCTGACCCCTTCATGTAGTGCGGTATCTCCTTGATCAAAGTTACGAGCATTAATGTTGATAGCAAGATCGCTATCTTTAATGGCACGAATCATATGCGGTTGTTCGCTTTTTGCAGCGTGATGGTATGGGGTATTTCCATAAACATCAGGTTCTGTAGACTTTAATGCCTTGATTCTGTTCATGCGATTCAAAAGAGGTAGCATAAGGGGATGAGAGGAGGGTGCTAATGAGGTGATAAATGACTGTCCTCCTAAATCGCAGAAATATCCCTCATCAGAAAGTTGGTTGAGAAAATATTTAACGCGACTAGGATAAAAGGGAAGGTCTGCGGTATTGTAAAATTCTGGGTTAGATGTAAATTTTTTTATTTTTTTTCTCAATTTACTTTGATTATTTTTTCCGTAGATAAGTTGAGCAGCGTCGATCATTTCCATAATGATATAGCAGGTATTGGATAGGTATTTCTTATTTCGGTTTTTTAATAATCTTCCTAGAGCCTTAACGACCCGGTAGGCAATCTTTTCATCGCGCATCGGAATGTAGTGTAAAAGAAGCTTTAGCGCTTCTTGTTCCACTTTTTTATGAGGAGTTTTAATTGCAATTTGTTCCAAATTGACAATGATTCCGTAGTGTATATCCGGAATATCGATCTCTTTTAATTTTTGAAAGTGTGGGATGATTTTGTCAAATTCTTCCGGATCATTAAGAGTTTTTGCGCTAAGCTTTTCTAGCATAAGTATGGAAGGAAACCATGATGGGACAATTTCTACATTAGTTTTAAGTGTTTCTTTGATTTCATGGTAATTCGTATTTAGGACTGACCCTAATTCTCCTATAGGATTGGATATAGCTTCGCCTGTGCGAATGACAGATATAGCAAGTGAACCCAATATGTCTAACCATTGCTCTTTTCTCGTTTTTAGCGTTTCCAATTGGGTGATACAGTGATCGGCATAATCGGACCAATAAATCGCCTCGCTGTCATGCGAGCGGTTCATTTTCGCTAATGTGGACACATTTTCTTTGGTTTGTTTTTTTCCCTCTTCATCGACAACAATAGTTGTTGAGATTTGAGCCATAATGGGATCGCGTATGCTGTAGAGAAGTATGGATTTGAGCACCTTAGCGTAGGTCTCTGTCATGATGTGGACTAGCTTTGCCTGTAATGACTTATAATTTTTAGAGAAAAAATCATTGAGTTCATCGAGAATAACGTTTAACTCATATGCTCCGTTTGCATCGAAGGGGTCTGATTCGAGTAAGTCGTTTAATTCGAGAAGAGCTTTCTTTTTGACGTCATAATCCCGACATTTTTTAAACATCTGCATCAGTTTTTCACGCGCTCTTGGAAGAGCTTTGGAATCTATTTTAGGTGGGGATCTAGAGGCGTCTTCAAAATAAGCGTGAGATTTAAATCTTATGATTTTTTCTATCGCGATGAAACGTAAGATTTGTAAATCTTCTCCTGAAACTTTATTAAATTCTTGGGCAAATAAATCGACATCGTCCATTTCTAGTAGTTCATGGTAACGTTTTTCATTAAAAAAAGCGTATTGAGAGGAATCAGAGAGCTGAAAATACCCTTTGCAAATGTTATCAATAGTACCAGCGAACCTAATTACATCTGCGAGTACATTTTTGGGGATATAAAAAATTTTATCGTCGTGGTTAGAAACAGAATATTTCACTTCCAACTTGTTTGACCGTATTGAGTCACGAACAAGTGTGTCTAATTGATTGCACAGCTGCCTTACTTGAGGGGGTTGCGATTCAAGGTCAGAAGAGGAAATAAAAGTTATAGAATGGTCATGAGTATCTCCAGAACTTGGGTGTTCGGGGTTGGTCAAGATGTCGAATATTGCGCGTGCACCGCTATTTATCTTCAGTTTAGCACGATAGTATTCTTCAGAGGGTTCGTACACTTTCTGAGTTTGATGATTGGGGGTTCCGGGATCTGCTATGGGAATACCAATTAAACCACTTAAGGGGTTTTCGGCTTCTGGGACCATGTTTCGCTCTTTTCGTTGTCAATTATTCTACAAAGGAAAAATATGATTATTCAAAATTGAATTTAATATCAATAAAAAAATATTTAAATAATGTTTCTTCGTTGCTGCATGAATGCAGACGTTGGCATGTGCGAAATTTAGCGGTGTTTTACAAAAGTTTTTTTTTGGAGGCGAAAAAAAGGCAGAATCTGTGGTAGTGCTCATTGCGTGAGCTTCATATATTGGAGAAGTTAGCCAGGTTTCCCTTACTTTAACTGTTCTAACTTGGAAAGTACTTCTTTGAGCTCTGTTTCGTTTTGCTGCATTTGGGTACGCTGTTTTTCGATAAGCTGCTTCGGAGCTTTGTTGACAAAATCTTCGTTTGCAAGTTGCGACCGCACGCGGTCTAAAGCGTTGTTGAGCTTCTCTTTTTCTTTGGCGAGGCGCTCTTTTTCTTTTAGTTTCAGTTCCTCAGGAAGGGGGATCATCACTTTGAGGCTCCCCAAAAGGCCTGTTGCGGCAAAACCAATTTGTGGTTCGTTTGTGTGGAAGAGGATGTTCTCGATCCGTACCAAAGCACTCACCATTGATGTGTTGTCTTTGATAAGAATGAAATCGGCATCTTTCTCTGAGCCGATAAGGTGAAGGTCTGTCTTCTGTCCAGGAGGTAATTTCATTTCACCACGCATATTGCGAATTGTGTAGACTAGTTTCTCCACAATTTCAAAGGTGTGGTCAATGGCGGGATTTAAATCGCTTTCGCGCGTGATTTGTGGGTAACTGGCGACCATACATGCCGGACTTTGCAAGGCTTGGATTGCATCTTTGGTGTAGGGATCAAGATGGGGTGAACACGCATCGCAGGGGAGTCTCTCTTTTAATCTTTGAAAAAGCTCCTCTGTAATGAAAGGCACCATAGGATGCATCAAACGAAGAGCCTGGCAAAGTACAATAACGAGTAATTTCTGTTTGTTTTTTCGCTCCTCTTCACTGCCTTCTTTTCCAAAGAGAATCGGTTTGGAAATTTCTACATAGTAGGCGCAGAACTCTTTCCAGAAAAAGTCGTAGGCCTCCATGGCAGCGTGATCGAATTGAGATGTGTTTAACTTCTCATTGACATCGCGAACAGTGCGATTAAGAACAGATAAGATCCACTTATCTTCTAAGCGGAGTAAATTTTCATCAAGTCCTTGGCAAAAATCGTCGGGAGAGAGTCCTTCGAGATTCATAAAGACAAAACGGGCGCCATTCCATACTTTATTGGCAAAGTTTTTAAATTCCTCAAAACGGCGGCGATCCAAATCTATTTCACGCTGATCAGGAACGCTGGCGCAAAGAGCCATCCGCATTGCATCAGTTCCATACTCCTCCAAAATTTCTAGAGGATCAATGATGTTGCCTTTAGACTTCGACATTTTTTCCCATTTGCATTTAACGTCTTTGGGAATGGGTTTTCCTAAATCATATTCACGTCTTTCCTCTTCGGCGATGTAGGTGATGCCTCCTTGTGGATTTTCCCGCCAATATGATTTTCCGTAGATGAGACCGTGCAAAAAAGTATTAGCAAATGGCACTTCGCCCATCGCGTATTCTCCCATACAGATCATTCGTGCCACCCAAAAGAAGAGGATATCGTGTCCGGTTTCCAACAGCGCATTAGGATAGAAACGGTGTAACTCATCTGTTTCATTGGGCCAACCAAGCGTAGAGAAAGGCCATAGTGCCGAGGAGAACCACGTGTCTAGTACATCTTCATCTTGCACCCATTCATCAGGGGCGCGTTGCACCTCTTCTGGTTGCCCTTCACCCTCGTAACAGATCATCTCATCGGGATTGTCTTTACGGTACCAAATGGGAATACGATGACCCCACCACAGTTGGCGGCTGATACACCAGTCGCGCAAATTATTAATCCAATGAAAGTATGTGTTTTCCCAGTTGTTGGGGGTTAGCTTGACCCGCTTTTCTTCGACCGCAAGGCGCAACTTATTTGCAAAACCATCCATACGCACAAACCACTGCTTGGAGAGGTATGGCTCAATGATTGCTTTCGAACGATAGGAGACGCCAATACGATTCATGTGAGGCTCTGTTTTTTCTAAAAGCTCCCGTTTTTTCATTGCCTCGGTTACTGCATTTCTCGCTGCTTCCATTGTGAGACCTGCAAATTCCCCGCCGTTTTCGTTAATTTTGGCATCAGGGGTCATGATATTAATCATCGGTAAGTTGTGATCAAGGCCCATACGGTAGTCGTTGGGGTCGTGGGCCGGAGTGATTTTGACAGCACCGGTTCCAAATTCCGGATCAACAAATGGATCGGCGATAATGGGAAGTTCGCGATTAACAAGAGGCTGCAAAGCTGTTTTTCCAATCAGATGACGGTACCTGTCATCTTTTGGAGAAACGGCAATAGCGGTATCTCCTAACATTGTTTCGGGGCGTGTTGTGGCAATGAGAATATGTCCTGAGCCGTCGGTTAGCGGGTAACGAAAATACCAAAGAAATGAGTTTCGCTCTTCATATTCGACTTCATCGTCGGCTAGAGCTGTTTGCGTAACCGGATCCCAGTTGACTAGGTAATCTCCACGGTAGATTAGCTTGTCATCAAAGAGCTTTTTAAACATCGTTCTTACAGCGCTGTTATTGCCCTCGTCCATGGTAAAACGTAGTCGCGACCAATCGCACGAGCAGCCCAAACGGCGCAATTGATTTAGGATACGGTCTTGATTTTCTTCTTTCCAGCGCCATACATGGGATAAAAACTCTTCACGATCGTAGTCTTTCCGCTTTTTACCTTCAGTTTTGATTAAGTGCCGTTCAACGACAGTTTGAGTGGCAATGCCCGCGTGATCAGTTCCTGGAACCCAAAGAGCCTCATAGCCGCACATGCGCTTCCAGCGAATTAGGATATCTTGTAATGTGCTTCCCAGGGCGTGTCCCATATGCAGCACTCCAGTGACATTTGGAGGAGGCATCACAATAGTGTAAGGGGGTTTGGAGCTTTTCGGGTCTGCAACAAAAAAACGGCTTTTCTCCCAAAAAGCATACCATTTTTCTTCAATATCCAGGGAACAGTAGGATTTAGGGATTTCTTTGTCTGTCATTTTCGTTTTCAACTCCGAATAAAGAGCATCAGGATACCAGAACCTCGAATTTTGCAAAAGGTGATACGAGAAAATTGATCTTAACAAATTATTAATAGTATGTTAAGATAATCTTTACTATTAAAGTGTATAATTCTAAATTTAACTAGATATTAATAAAAATTTAATATATGATATGGGAATAATGAGAACACAACTCATCTTTAATGATCACTACCGCCCGACCGCTATGCAGAGTTTTAGCCAAGGGGTTTTCCACGTTAAACAGACTACAAAAGATGTGGCAGGACGCGTATTTGGTGCTGCTTCTCACAAGCCAACATGTGCGAACTCTACTTTAGGGGCCATAGAAAATGGAATCACGATTCCTAGTCGCTTTGTTAGGAAAGCAATCCATATCGCGGAATGGTTCAAAAAATCACGCTTATGGACTGTCTTTGCGATCCCTTTCAACTGCTATCGGATGAGCGAAAACATTCGTTCATTTATTAATGGTAACAAAGACGAAAAAATCGATGCTAGTCTCATGTTCTCAGCGGAATTTTCACAGTTACTCTTCAACACCTCAATGTTAGCAACTGGTTTAGTTGATTTGAAAAAAATTCCAAAAAGTTGTTTGAAGTGGGCAGAACCGCTAATGATGTTCAGTATCCCTTTTCAGTTTGGTTTAATGGTCTTTAAAATTAAAGCATCAAGACAAGCGGAGCAATTGATAAAACGGCTAAGATTAAATCAGGAAGAGTGGACATCGACAGATTTAAAAGATCTCTATGAAAAACTAAAGGATAAATCGAACTCCTTTTTTGAAAGACGCTTTAACGTCAAAGATGGAAATGAATTTCGCATGAAATTAGAAACGATCACCATCGACCTTGATCTTGATCACCCAGCAAAAAGGATTGAAACTACGAACAATACAATGAAGGCGCTCAAAGAGCGTTTGGTCTCTAAAAAATTCTCCGACAAGTTAGGTGCTGTCGCTGCCGCTGTCAATTTGATCGCAACCGTGATCTTTGTCGTATCTCCCTTTAGCCCTGTCGGGTATGTTGTCTTCGCTCTAGGAGCTTTGATGGAAACCGGCCTCTACTTGCATGATTATTGTTGTGACTATCGCTTAGCCAGGAAAATGGACCTCTCAGTTGATCAATTTCTACACAACAGAGTCCTCCGTTGCGCCAAACGCGCTTGGTGGAAACTCCAAGACCTTCAAGACCAAAGGTTCACCAGACACCAAATTAAGCAGGTCCCAAGTTTAACAGATATTAAAATTTCCAAGAACAATCTAATGTCAAGTTAACATCATAAAAATAACATAAGTTATACCAAATCGAGACAGCATTACAATCTAATGTCAATTTAACATCATAAGAAACATAAGCTATACCAAATCGAGACTGTATTCTTGTCTTCAAAGCTCCCTGGACATTAAAATTTCTCTGAACAATCTATTATCAAATTAGTCTTGTGAATAAGAATAGGGTACACTCGCGAAAAATTATGCAACTGAAAGTTGCATTGTTTGAGCGAGTCTTGCTCTCGTCAGAGAGCAATTTCATAAAAAAGCAAAAGCTATACCAAGACGAGACTGTGGATCATTTTAGTCAATAGAGTACATCATAGCTTATGTGAAGGTTTTCAGAGGGCAATTTCATAAAAAAGCAAAAGCTATACCAAACCGAGACTGTAGTCCTTATAACTCCCCAAACTCCCCAAACTCCCCAAACTCCCCAAACTCCCCAACCTCCCCAAACTCCCC
>JAJFMB010000009.1 GCA_021772355.1 Chlamydiota bacterium
CGATCAAATGTTGGTCGCATACTCCAAAGAGACTGACTTGGAGACAGTAGAGAATATTGATGATGAAGACAAGGAGCATTTGAGAGAAACGTTCAAGCAGGCAAAAACTAAAGAGCAGAAAAGACAGGATAAAAAATCAGAAAAAGAGCTGTTGCAAGAGTATGTTGGCGCGTCACATGTTTTAGGAAAGTCTCCATTCTTTCTTCCGGATGAACAGTTACCTTTGGATACGGCGGAACTTGCCTGTATTTTTTCTAAACAGGCTGTCCAACCGCAAGAGACACAAGTGCCTATTGATATTCAACTCGCTTTACGTCTTCCCTTTCGTTCAAAGCCTCTTAATATCGTTAATATTCGCGCCTTTTTAGAAGCGGTTCGTTACCATGAACCCCTTTATCTTGGAAATAAGAGATATTATTTTACTCTTGAATCTTTTGATCCGAAAATGCGGTCTTTAGTGAGATTGATTCTCGATTTTGCTCGTTTACCTGAGGCGCAAAAGGACGAACGCAATATGCGTATTGCCCAAATTGATGCTGAGGCGTTTGGAACGATTATGGCAGAAGCGTATGATATCGCTATGGAAGAGCATAAAGCGAGAATACAAAGGCTTGGAGCTGATCAAGAATTTGAATTGATTCCTATCCCCTCCTTGTACATCGGAAGCTTAGAGGAACCTCTTCGCACTTCACACCAGTCTGCGGCTTTAAATATCGATCTGGAGTACTTAGAAACACCTGCTCCGAAAATTTTACTCAATCCAACAATTTTATTAGAGCCGGGCCAGAGAATTACTTTGGAGCAGACCCGTTTGTTTGAGTGTGCCAAACCCGGTATGCTATTAGAGCAGACGTATTACCGTTTTAGTCCTTTAATCAAACGGAAGCACTTGCGCAATTTGGCGACAATGCGAGATGTCACAATTCCGGAACCTTTATTTGGAACGTTTGTAGAAAATTCCATTGGCGAATTAAGACGATTTACAAATATTACTAACCGTGAAGTTCTCAACCGTTTTGTCACATTACCCTATGTTGCAGAGCTTCGTGCTGAATGTGACATTAGTTATCTTAATGGTGAGCTGGAAGCCTCCCTTTATTTTCTTTACGAGAATGCCAAGATTCCAGCTGCGTCCTCGCAGCTTAACGGCGATAATTTGTTCTCATTTGTGATGAATGATGGGATTTTGGCGCGTAATTTGACTGAGGAACAGAAGATCATCGAAGATCTTTTCCAAGATTTTATTTTTGATTCGAATCAAGGGGTTTTTATCGCTAAAAACGATAAAAAAATTGTGGAATTTATGACTGAGGTGGTTCCTCGCCACCAGAATCGTGTGACTTTCAATTGCCCGGAAAATTTGATGGAGCAATTTATTTATGACGATTCTCATTTCACGTTGAAGTTAAAAGAAACAGATCGGATCGATGCCTATGAAGTCGACCTTAAAGTTGATGGGCATTTAAACGGTGTGACTCTCGATCTACTCTGGGAGTGCCTTTCGTCTAAACGCACGTTTATTGAATTGATGCGGAAGAAAACGACAAAGAAGAAGGGCGGAGGCGAGACGACAACAACAAAGCTTCACAAGATTTTGGTTTTGGATCTCGAGAAACTCACACCTGTTGTTCAAATTTTTGATGAAATCGGCATTAGTAAATTAGATGACCATAAAGAGGAGCGTCCTCTTTGGAGCTTGGCAAGTATCGATGAAGAGCAATTCAAAGATCTTCCCATCGATTTTTCTATGTCAGAAAAACTCAAGCAGATCCAGGAGCAAATGCTCGGCGGTCATGCCTTTAATCCATTGCCTGTTCCTAAGGAAATTAAGGCGACACTTAGAGATTATCAGACAGAGGGGATCGGGTGGTTGGAGAGACTCCGCTCGATGCATCTCAATGGTGTGCTAGCAGATGATATGGGATTGGGAAAAACGCTTCAGGCTATCATTGCAATTACTCAAAATAAAGCGGTGCGGCCTAAGGACATCTCTATTATTGTCTGCCCCACTTCCTTGGTTTACAACTGGAAGGAAGAGTTTGGGAAATTCAATCCTAAACTCAAAGTTTTACCTGTAGATGGCACTCCGACACAACGGAAGAAGTTGATTGAATCCATTAAGAAATACGATGTTGTGGTTACCTCTTATAGTCTTCTTCAAAAAGATATTGAGTATTATCAGGAAACAAATTTTGCTTACGCTGTATTGGACGAAGCACAGCATATAAAGAATCGTGGGACACGCAATGCTAAATCGGTAAAAATGATTAACGCGGGTCATCGTCTGATTTTGACAGGAACGCCGATTGAAAACTCATTAGATGAGCTGTGGAGTCTTTTTGACTTCCTTATGCCCGGTTTATTAAGTACTTATGACCGTTTTGTCGAGAAGTACATTCGCAATCCTAAGGTTTCCGGAGGAAACCATCTGGACACATTGCGTAAAAAGGTATCACCATTCATTTTACGTCGTATGAAAAAAGATGTGTTGTCCGAATTACCGGAAGTTTCGGAGATTGTGTATCATTGCCATCTTTCGGATGCTCAAAAAGAGTTGTATCGCTCCTATGCTGAGTCCGCACGAGAAGAGCTGTCGCAACTCGTCAAGAAAGAGGGATTTAATAAAGTTCAGATCCATGTGCTCGCTACACTAACAAGATTAAAGCAGATATGTTGCCACCCTGCGATTTTTGCTAAAGAAAGACCTGAGGTAGGAGATTCTGCAAAGTACGACATGTTAATGGAGCTGCTGCATAATCTCATTGATGGAAACCACAAGACGGTAATATTTAGCCAATACACACGCATGCTTCATATCATGCGAGAGGATCTGGATCAGCAGGGGATTCGCTATGAATATTTGGACGGATCGAGTAAAAATCGTCTGGATATTGTCAACAAATTTAATAAGGATGAAAATATTCCCGTCTTTCTAGTATCTTTGAAGGCGGGTGGATCCGGATTAAACTTAACCGGCGCAGATACTGTTATCCATTATGACATGTGGTGGAATCCGGCAGTTGAAAATCAGGCCACTGATCGTGTACATCGCATTGGGCAGAAAAAGAGCGTTTCCTCTTACAAGCTCGTAACGATGAACACAATTGAGGAAAAAATCATTGAATTGCAGAATCGCAAGCGAGGATTGGTGAAGAAGGTCGTTAGTTGTGACGATGAAGCTATATCGAAATTGACCTGGGAAGAAGTCCTCGCGTTATTGCAAACATAAGAGAAAAGCATGAGTAAAAAACAGCAAAAAGGTTTTACCGATACGGTGAATGAATTCTACCGTACCGCATATGGAAAATTAAATAATTTTCGCGGTATGTTCTCCCATGACATCGGTATCGATTTGGGAACTGCCAACACATTGGTGTATGTGAGAGGTAAAGGAATTGTCTTGGCTGAACCTTCGGTAGTTGCCGTAGATTCTGCGACAAATGAAGTTTTAGCCGTCGGCCACAAGGCTAAGGCGATGTTGGGTAAGACGCCGCGAAAAATTCACGCTGTTCGTCCGATGAAAGATGGTGTCATTGCTGACTTTGAAATAGCCGAAGGGATGTTGAAAGCACTGATCAAGCGCGTGACTCCCGCTCGCTCTCTCTTTAGACCAAAAATTCTTATTGCCGTGCCTTCCGGTATTACTGGAGTGGAAAAGCGCGCGGTAGAAGACTCTGCTTTACACGCCGGAGCGCAAGAAGTTCTATTGATTGAAGAACCTATGGCTGCGGCTATTGGTGTTGATCTTCCGGTTCATGAACCTTCTGCTAATATGATTATCGATATTGGTGGTGGTACCACAGAAATTGCTATTATCTCTCTTGGTGGTATTGTGGAATCGCGTTCGTTACGTATTGCGGGTGATGAGTTTGATGAGTGCATCATTAACTACATGCGCCGCACCTATAATTTGATGATCGGACCCCGAACGGGTGAAGAAATTAAAATGACGATTGGCTCTGCTTACCCCTTGGGTGGTAACGAGCTTGAAATGGAAGTGCGTGGACGCGATCAGGTTGCAGGGCTACCTGTAACTAAGAGAATTAACTCTGTTGAAATTCGAGAATGCCTTGCAGAACCGATTCAACAGATTGTCGAGAGCGTTAAACTCACCTTAGAGAAGTGTCCTCCTGAACTTGCCGCCGATCTTGTTGAACGCGGCATGGTTATAGCCGGTGGTGGTGCTCTCATCAAAGGGCTGGATAAGGCTCTTATCAAAGAAACTGGATTACCCGTCATAGTAGCCCCTAATCCTCTTCTCGCCGTGTGTTTGGGAACAGGAAAAGCTCTTGATTATCTTGATAAATTCAAGAGGCAAAAAACTACTGTCGGTATTTAGGACGAACCGCTCCATAGTCGTTAGCGGCTACTGGGGTGGTTAAGTTGTTATAATTCTTTATTTTTTCTCTTTTTCCTTCAATTTATCCTCGCGACCCCTTATAAATTTAATTTACCGGAAATCGAGAGGTGCATTATGGCTCCAACAAACGTTGCTTTTGAATCTTGGACTCAAAACGTAAGGCTAGTGGAATGGATATGTGAGATGGCTGAACTCTGTGAACCCGAACGGATCTGGTTATGTGATGGATCTCAAAAAGAGTATGACCAACTTGCTGCTCTTATGGTTGAGAGTGGAACGTTTATTAAGTTAAATGATTCATTGCGTCCAAACAGCTACCTTTGCAGATCAAATCCGGATGATGTTGCTCGTGTTGAGGATCGAACCTTTATCTGTTCTGAGAAAAAAGAAGATGCAGGCCCCACAAACAATTGGTATGACCCCATTGACATGGAAAGAATATTGATGGGTCTTTTCAAAGGATGTATGCGAGGGCGTACGATGTATGTTATTCCCTACAGCATGGGACCTTTGGGTTCTGACATTGCGCATATCGGCGTTGAAATCACTGACTCTCCTTACGTGGTGTGCAATATGCGTACGATGACGCGAATGGGAAGTGCTGTGTTAGAAATGCTGGGAGATGGGTTTTTTGTTCCCTGTATGCATTCAGTGGGAGCGCCACTTGAGGAGGGGAAAAAAGATGTGCCCTGGCCGTGCAATGCTAAAAACAAGTACATTGTCCATTTTCCTGAAAAGCGAACGATCTGGTCTTATGGAAGTGGTTATGGTGGAAATGCTTTATTGGGGAAAAAGTGCTTTGCATTGCGGATCGCTTCTGCAATGGCGCGCGATGAGGGATGGCTTGCAGAGCACATGCTGATCTTGGGAATTACGAATCCGGCGGGAAAGAAAAAATACTTCGCGGCTGCATTTCCTAGCGCATGTGGCAAAACAAACTTGGCTATGTTGACATCGAGGCTTCCCGGATGGAAAGTGGAAACAGTCGGAGATGATATTGCTTGGATGAAATTTGGCAAAGATGGACGTCTCTACGCAATTAATCCTGAGGCCGGATTCTTTGGTGTGGCGCCTGGAACATCCGATCAATCAAATCCAAACGCGATGGCATCGATAAAGCGCAATAGCATTTTCACTAATGTCGCCTATACTGATGAGGGGGATGTCTGGTGGGAGGGAATGAGTAAAGAGTCGCCAAAACATTTGATCAGCTGGCTTGGCGAGGAGTGGACGCCTGGTTCAGAGAAAAAAGCAGCTCATCCTAATGCGCGTTTTACAGCTCCTATCGCGCAATGTCCTGTGGTGGATCCGGCTTATGAAGACCCGGCAGGCGTTCCAATATCTGCGATTCTTTTCGGTGGAAGAAGACCTTCTGTGATGCCGCTTGTTTGTGAAGCTTTTAATTGGCAGCACGGCACTTTTTTTGGGGCGAGTGTTTCTTCACAAACTACAGCCGCAGCTGCTGGTGCTGTTGGTAAACTGCGTCACGACCCCTTTGCTATGCTGCCCTTTTGCGGCTACCATATGGGTGATTATTTTAGGCACTGGTTAGCGATGGGCGAAAATGCCGAAGCCTCAAAACTTCCGCGCATTTACACCGTTAACTGGTTTAGACAAGATAATGAGGGGAAGTGGTTGTGGCCGGGTTTTGGTGAGAATTCCCGCATTTTAAAGTGGATTTTCGAACGGACAGATGGAGAAAAGCACGCTGATGAGACTCCTATCGGTTATCTCCCTAAAGAGGGAGCTCTTGACTTAAACGGACTTTCACTTTCGCCTAAAGATTTAAAAGAGCTTTTGACAGTTGATAAAAAAGGCTGGCAAAATGAAATCGCTGAGCTTAAAGATTACTTCACTCTTTTCGGCAACAGGCTTCCGGAAGAATTCAAAGAAGAAGTTCGAGATCTCGAGAAAAGACTGAACTCGTGATTCGCTCGGTAACAGAATTCAGATTTTAATGTTCAGTGGACTCTTCCTCTAAAAGCAGCTGTTTAAATAATAGTTCTTATTTCAGGTAGGGAGAACTATTTGATTTGATAAAATTATTGTTCTCGTGGTGGTTTCTTTGGTGGAGGGGGATCGTACCCTCCGGGGTGTCTAGGGTGGCATTTGCAAATCCGCTTTATGCTAAGCCAGGTTCCGCGAAGGATACCGTGTGTGCGATAGGCATCTATGCTGTAGTGAGAACAGGAGGGATAGAAGCGACAGCAGGAGCCGAGAAGGGGACTGATGAGAATTTGGTAGAGGCGTATGAGGCCGATGGCCAGGTATTTCATGGCTAACTAGAGGATGTGGAAAACATCGCGGAAAAGCGTTAGTGCAACTTCCGTAACGATTAGGATGATAATGGCCCATTCGAGGCGGCAGGATTGTTTATGGTTTAACTCCGTTGCAAGCATTTCGAGTAGTTCATGAACAACGGCAAGTCGTTGATTAAGGACTTCGACGCGGGATTCAATATCGAGATAGGTAGTAATGTTGGTGTAGAGTGGCTCATATTCCGGAGACTCCCAAAAGAATTCGGGAACATCAAGGACATTAACATGGAGATTGATCGAGTTTCTTTCGATAAAAAGTTCGCCGATTTTTTTTCGAATTTCTCTTTTAGAGAGAGGGATTCTGCCATGTGTGGAGAGGTATTCGGGAAGTCGTTTGGTCTTATTAAAGCTTTCCTGAATGGCTGTTTCGAATGTCGCTAATTTTGCTGATTGTGCCAGTCCGTGAGAGATGGCTAATTTGGTCAAGATTTTTTGATTCGGTAGGAGTAACCTTTCTTCAGAGACTTTAAGAGTTTCTCCATAATCGTAGGTATAATGATCTTTCTCTTTTTCTCGAAGAGGTTGGTCTTCAAAATCTTGGATACTAGAAAGCAGCTCTCCGCATTGCTCCACTGAAACGTTCCAAAAGATGGCGGTACCATGTGAAAAGAAGAATCCATCGGCATGTTCGCCATTAATGGGGATTTCAATGTGAATGAGATCTCGGTATAAAGTGGTATTATAGCGACTCTTAAGAAATTGGTAGAGTGGCTTTATAAAATAAGACGAGGCTGTGCAATAAACTAAACAATTCATGATAACTCTGCGAAAGGGGGGACTTGAACCCCCACGAGGAAAACCCTCACTACCACCTCAAGGTAGCGCGTATACCAATTCCGCCACTTCCGCTCAAATGATCTCCGCTATAAGATCGAGGTAAATTAATGCGGCGATGATAACGGAATTTATGTGCAAATGCAAGAATTATTCACTAATCAGATAATGAAATAAAGTTTTAATTTTAGAGTAGGGGTGGGATTGCTGTTGCAAAAGCTCCTCATCTTCTAAGAGGCCCTCGTGTTTCAGGACATTAAGATAGAAATGTGCTGTTTCTTGCTCCGGATTAGGTGCTTTTGGGAGGCGATGTAAGGCGTCTAATAGCTTGGCAAAAAGGGGAGATGCTTCTTTTTCGGGTGCTTGCGTTAGCCGGATGGCTCTTAGCATTTCGCAGGCAGCTTCTAAGGTCTTCAGAGATGCACGCAACGAGAGAAAGTGGTGTAAAATAGTGGTTTCTCGACAGACAAAAAGGTCGCTTTTGCCAATAAAATATGTGCATTCAATATGCACTAGCGGGGATAGGGCAAGGGTTTTATTTTGCGATCCCTTTTTTAGAAGACGGATAATACCCCTTTCGGGCGTAAAAAGCGTCACCAAGCGATCATAGTCGCGAAAGGGGTGGGTGGCGATGATTATTCCTTCACTGCGTTCTACAGTCATGGTATGATCATATCAGTTAATCCTTTGTGAAGCAAATTATGTGTGGACGATTTTCTTTAGCATCAGTTGAAAAAGTTTTAGTAAAGCGCCGGTATGGTGTTGACGTCAATCAAGTGGAGTGGGCGCCGCGTTACAATATAGCTCCTAAACAACAAGTTTTAACCGTTGCAGAAATAGAAGAAAAAAGAAAACTAGTTTGTATGGAGTGGGGCCTTGTGCCGCACTGGAACAAGGATAAAAGCAACGCTTTTAGCGTGATCAATGCAAGAGCCGAATCAGTGGCTCAAAAGCCGATGTTTCGCGAAAGCTTTAAACATAAGAGATGCTTGATATTAGCAGATGGTTTTTATGAATGGAAAAATAAGGCTCCTTATCGCGTGATAGTAAAAGATGAATCACTATTTGCTTTTGCAGGCATTTGGGATGGTTGGGAGAATCCAGATGGGTCTTTTTTCTATTCTGTGGCGATCATTACGACAGAGGCGAATGGATTGCTTTCCTCTCTTCACGATCGAATGCCTGTTATTTTGGAGGGTAAGGCAGAGAATAAATGGCTGGACCCAACAATGGATGGATCAGATAAACTTAATTTATTGTTTGAACCTTTTCCCGAGGAGAAAATGGAGATGTATCCTGTCTCGCCATTGGTTAATTCTTGGAAAAATGATTGCATTGATTGCATCGAACCCTTTCAAAAAAACTGACGAGCGGGTATACTCTCTTCTTCCTTTGCACCGATAGCTCAATGGATAGAGTAC
>JAJFMB010000081.1 GCA_021772355.1 Chlamydiota bacterium
GTCGCCTTTATTGTTATTTTGGTGCTCGCCCGTTTTGTGACACCGTCGTTTCGTGGTTTTCGCCGTTTTGTGTTGATGGGAGATGAGCAAAATGCCGGTGATGGATATATTGCAGGTGAACGTCCGGAACAATTACCTTCAAAGGGAGCGAAGGGAGAAGCGGTAGCCACTCTTCGACCTGCGGGAAAAGTTATGATTGATGATAAACAGTATGATGCCGTCAGTCGCGGTGGTTTTATTAAGAAAGGGTCTGCAATAAAAGTGATTGGTCGAGACGGAAGCACATTAGTTGTCGATATGGAGGAGCCAGAATGACTTCATATATTCTACTCGCCGTAGGACTTCTTATGATCTATCTCGAATTTTTCCTTCCCGGTGGCGTATTGGGCATCCTGGGAGGAATATTTGTCCTTACTAGCATGGTCTGGTACGGCATGAATAGCGATTCTGCTTGGGCTACACTGTTCTTTGTTGTCATGAGCTTGTGGTTGGTAACGCTATTGATTCGCGTCACACTATTGCGTATACCAAAAGCTAAACCGGGAAGAAGTATTTATTCCGATGATGCTCAAAGCGGGTACTACGCCTCGAAGTTTGATAAAAAGGCCGAAGGAAAAATTGGAGTTGTCACCTCGGATCTCAAACCGGGTGGTCATGTTATTATTGATGGGGAGCACCATCTCGCGATCTCACAGAGCGGTTATCTAAAAAAAGGTGAGAAAGTTCAAGTGATCGGAGGAGAGGGGGAGAGCTTGATCGTAAAAAAATATAAAGGGGAAGCGTAACAATGCATAACGTAACTATAGCGGAAGTATTTGGAATAGAGTTGTATTTTCTATTCATTTTTTTGGCGATTGTACTACTCATCATTCTCGGTATCATGGGAAAATTTATCAGTTTGTGGTTCCGGGCTTTTGTATCCGGTACCCCGATTCCACTCTTCAACATTATCGGAATGAGTCTGCGAAAAATACCTCCTCGTATTATTGTTGATGCACGGATCACCCTTTTTAAAGCGGGTTTAAAAGATATCACAGTCTCAGAGTTGGAAACACACTACTTAGCCGGAGGGCATATCTCAGATGTTGTGACTGCCATTATCGCTGCTGATAAGGCTAATCTTAATCTCGACTGGCGGAGAGCAACGGCGATTGATTTGGCCGGAAGAAACTTGCGTCAGGCGGTAGAAACCTCCGTCTATCCTCGTGTCATCGATTGCCCTGAACAGGGGTATATGCGCGGTGTGGCTAAAGACGGTATTCAGGTTCATGTAAAAGCTCGTGTTACCGTACGGACAAACATTCCTCAGTTGGTTGGTGGTGCAACGGAAGACACTATCATTGCTCGTGTGGGCGAAGGTATTGTGAGTGCTATCGGGGGCTCTGAAACCTATTCAGCGGTTCTTGAGTCACCGCAGAACATTTCTCAGCTCGTATTGGATAAAGGTCTTGATTCCTCAACAGCCTTTTTAATTCTTTCCATTGATATCGTTGAAATGAATCTCGGAGAAAACATTGGAGCAAAACTGCGCGCAGCAAAGGCAGAAACTGATATGCGTATTGCTCAAGCGGAAGCTGAGAAGCGGCGCGCGATGGCTGTTGCGCACGAGCAAGAGAATGTGGCGACGGTTAAAGAGATGGAAGCTAAGTTGGTTGAAGCGCAAGCTTCTATTCCTGCTGCCATAGCACAGGCCTTTAGAGAAGGTAAGCTGGGTGTGATGGACTATCAACGGTATCAAAATATTCAAGCAGACACCGATATGCGTCATTCCATTGCCAAGCCCCAGGACAGGGAAGACCCAAAAAAGGGTGAATAACCATGACTCTTATTGAACTCATTGGCTTTGTTATTGTTCTAGCTGCCATGATTATTTTGATGGGCAAACGCGCATGGGATGAGAGGCAACGGCGCAAGTATCCGGAAAAATATGAGGAGCAACAGCGTCAGGAAGAGGAAGCCATGCGGGAGTTTTTACGCTCGATCAATATGGAGGGTGTCGAAGACCAGGAACTGGAGGCTGCTGCGCTCTCTGAACCGCTTCAACAACCTCCTGCTCCCCCACCTGAAGAGTTCTCTTTCGATACCCTTTCGCATATCGAGGATTCTATGAAAGAACGACTGGAAGCTATAGGTGATAAGATAGAGAAACCAGATTCTTACCATGCCTTAAAACAACAACAGTCGCGTGCCAATGCACTAATCCAAAAGAATCGTCATCATTTGCCCTCAATGGTCATTATGCATGAGATACTTGGCCCCCCAAAAGCATTGAGGCAATCGCCTACCGATATTTTCTAAAACATGTACTCTAAACTGATTCAAGATATTCGTGAGAAAGCAATTCAATCAGGTCGTAATCCTCAAGAGATCACACTCATTGCGGTGACAAAGACACATCCTTGGGAGCGTGTCCTTCCTGTCTATGAGGCAGGGTGCCGGCAGTTTGGTGAAAACCGCGTGCAAGAGGCATTACCTAAAATTGAGCAAGCTCCTTCTGATAGCAGATGGCACCTGATTGGCACGTTGCAAAAAAACAAAGTACGCAAAGTAATCGGTCAGTTTTCGCTCATTCACTCTGTCGATTCTTTTGATCTAGCCGAAAAAATAGCATCAGTTAGTAAGGAACTTGGCGTGACAACGCATATATTGCTGCAAGCGAACACTTCCATGGAAGAGACAAAGCACGGCTTTACCATCGATGAGTGGCGCCCCTATATTCCTAAGATTTTGGCTCTGCCGGCACTTTCTGTCGATGGCCTTATGACTATAGGACCTAATAGCGATGACAAAGATAAAATAAGAATGAGTTTTACTGCTTTACGCCATTTCCGCGATGAGATTCAAGCAGAGTATCATGTGAAACTTCCTCATCTATCCATGGGGATGTCTCAGGATTATCCTATTGCCATTGAAGAAGGGGCGACCCTTTTACGAATCGGGACGTTAATTTTTGGAGAGCGGCGTGGTTGCTAGTGCCCCAATCCTTCCTCGGTTCCCAATGAACTTAGAGCAAAAGATCGGGCAGCTATTTATCGCACCTGTTTTTGATAAGGAACTTTCTAAAAGAAGTCTTGAGTATCTTGATGCAACAAAACTTGGAAACGTGATCTTCTTCCCATTTTCCAACGCCCTCTCAAGTCGTGAGCAAGTGTTAAAGCTTACTGAAGATGTTCGCACAGCTATCAGTCATACGACCGGGGTGTGCCCACTTCTTTCTATCGATCAAGAAGGGGGGCGTGTGACAAGACTGAAAAAAGGGTTCACCCTTTTTCCTTCCCCTCAAGACAGTGCACAAGCCGGTAATGCTTATTCGATCGGAGAGGCAATGGGAAAAGAGCTGCGTTCTGTTGGAATCACGATGAATTTCGCTCCTGTTGTGGATATCTTGAGTAGCCCCCAATGCCCGATTGGAGATAGGTCTTATGGTTCAGAACCGGAAATCGTTATCACTAACGCTCGTCAAATGATCGATGGGTTGCACGCATCAGGCGTTCAGGCAGTGTTGAAACACTTTCCGGGACTTGGAGGAACTTGCGTGGATTCCCACCTTGGTTTGCCCGTTTTAGACAAATCTCTTGAAGAATTGGAGCGTTTAGAGCTTAAACCCTTCAGATCCCTCAAAAATTGCGCCGATGCGATCATGGTTGCTCATGTCTTAGCACCTCAGATAGACCCTAATAACTGCTCCAGTACCTCAAAAATTTTTATCACAGA
>JAJFMB010000082.1 GCA_021772355.1 Chlamydiota bacterium
AGTTAGCTTCTCTAAAGAGCTATTTGCTACGAGACACCTCGTATACAAAAAATAATGAACAGGTCTCAGAAAAAGAACTTCTGATCACGATTCGAGGTTTTGCTAACCGCTTTCTAGATCGCGACTACGGAACTGAGTTGGAAGCAGGACGCGATCTTCGTTTAGAAGTTTTCGTGATGGCAAAAAAATACATTCAACAGAACATCCAATCGGTTCTTAGGAGGATTAATGATTCATAAACTTGTCGACCTTAAAAAAGCTATCCCAGACATTATTTTTGACATTCGCTATGCAACTCCTAATAATTTTCTTAGGCGTGCTGTCTATGATCGTCACGCCTGTTATGTGCATAAGGACGTCTTAGAAAAATTGAAATCTGTACAGCAAGAGCTTAAAACGAAAAATCTGTGCCTGAAAGTTTTCGACGGATATCGTCCGGCTTCGGCAAGCCAAGCATTTTGGGATGCGATTAAGGATGATCGCTATGTTGCCAATCCTGCGGTAAGACGTGATCGCCATTCAAGAGCCACCGCGATTGACATCACGATCGTCAACGTTGCTGGTGATGAGCTAGAGATGCCAACCGAATTTGATGATTTTACAGAAAAAGCACACCCTAATGCCGAGAATATTACAGAAACTGCTAAGGCAAATCGATTAATGCTTACGACGCTGATGAAAAAGCATGGATTTACGCAACATCCAAACGAGTGGTGGCACTTTGATTTGGCAGAATGGGAAAGCTATCCGCCGCTAGATTTAACTTTTGATCAACTTGAACAGGCTATTGCTCATGCCTAGTATATCTTCTATCAAACACCCTCTTTTTGAAGAGCTGCGCAGCTTGCGTACCATTCAAGGACAGCAAGCGCTTAGCAAGTTCTTAGTCGAAGAGGAGTTGATTCACGATGCTATTAAAGCAGGATACCAGATTGAGCATGTTTTCACAGTGAATAAGGATCTCTACTCGGATAAGGTTCCTCACTATCAGATCAACCAAGGGATGATGCGCAAAGTTTATTCCCAGGGGCGTCCTCCAAAAGCCGTTGCTGTGTGCCGTGCAAAGTTTGCTTCTCTAGAGGAATTTAAAAAAAAACAGTTCCTCGTCATCTTAGAGAACATCCAAGACCCCGGTAATTTAGGAACCATGCTCCGCACGTGTGAGGCTTTTGGCGTTGAAGGAGTGATCATTATCGGCAATGACCTTACACATTTGTACAACCGCATCACCGTTCGTAGCGCGATGGGCGCTCTCTTTCGTCTACAAATTTCCCAGGCAGATCAAAGCATTGTTGAAGATTTCCTTAAAGAGAATAATCACGAGTTAATTGTCACATCACCGCATGCCGGACAAGCGCTCAATAAAGCTCAGTTGAAACGACCTGTTGTCGTTGCCTTTGGCAATGAAACAGATGGGGTATCACCGGAAATGATGAAGCTTGCCACGCATGCCGTTTCTATTCCCATGGCAGGAAGTATCGAATCTCTCAACGTCGCTGTCTGCTGTGGGGTCGTACTCTACTCATTGGCCCTCCGAGCACAATGAAATCCCCAGGGAAGTTCAATGGAGAACACTGTAAGTAAATCCTAAAGTCTTAGGAAAGATTACGGAGATCACTATTTGTACATCCCAGACTCTTTCGATGATTTTGTGGTTTTGGTAAGAAGTGACGAGTTTTTACTCGTCGCTGAGGTTGAGGCTAGTGTCGGCTTTAGCCGGCACTATAATTCTAAGGAAGCTATTAGCTTAGGGAGCTTTACTATTGCTAGATGCGAGGGGATTGTCCCCTCGCGCACCCCTCTCCCGCCCTCAAGTGACGATGCTGCGCATCCTCACTTTCCGTTGGGGTTTTTTGTCGCAATTTCTAAGTTTTGTTTTTGGAGGGGTTTGTGAATCTCTTACAAATAGTTGATTCCTTGGATGGTTGAGGGACTCTTTCGATGATTTTATGGTTTTGGTAAGAAGTGACGAGTTTTTACTCGTCGCTGAGGTTGAGGGTAGTGTCGGCTTTAGCCGGCACTATAATTCTAAGGAAGTTTTTAGCTTGGGTAGCTTTTACTATTGTTAGATGCGAGGGGATTGTCTCCTCGCGCACCCCTCTCCCGCCCTCAAGTGACGATGCTGCGCATCCTCACTTTCCGTTGGGGTTTTTTGTCGCAATTTCTAAGTTTTGTTTTGGAGGGGTTTGTGGATTTCTTACAAATAGTGGATTTCTTGGGTTGTTGAGAAACTCTTTTAGTAATTTGAAGGTTTCTGTTTTCGAAGGGTTAATCCCTTGGGTGATTGAAAGATTTGTGGATTTCCTGGGTGCCCGGAGGGCCATTGTGTAAACTTAACTGGAGGGACTTAGCGACCATATTGTGGGAATGAGCAGAGTGCCGACGATAAGAAAGATCAAGTCGAGGGGTAAGCCGATTTTGAGGAAGTCTTTGAATTTGTAGCCGCCTGGGCCGTAAACGAGCATGTGGGTTTGGTATCCTGTGGGGATGGCAAAGCAGCAAGAGCAGCCTATAGCGATGGTGATGCCGATTGTTTTGACGGCCATGTCACTGGTGTACCCTGCGAGAAAGGCTGTTTGAACGGCGATGGGAAAGAGGATGAGTGCAGCAGCATTATTGGTGAGTAGTTCTGTTGTGATGATGGTAATGAGTAGGATTCCCCCTGTGAGCATATAGGGATCTGTGCCAACGACTGAGAGTAGAAATTCTGCAAAAACATTGGCAACGCCCGTGATGACCATAGCTTTTGCGAAGGCAAACGCGCTGGCGATGAGGAGTAATACGTTCCAGCTAATGCTTTTTTGAGCTTGCCTTATTGAGATGTTGCCAGTGAAAATTAAAAAGAAGGCTACTGTCAAAGAAGCAACCATGATTGGGATATGCAACATAACGGCAGCGACCATAGCAAATAATGCTCCGATCACAATACTTGCGCGCACGGGGTGGTAAATGGAGAGCTTTTCGGCATGGCGGATATTGTAGAAGTCTTTGTTATAGTAATCAGCCCCGTGCCAGGTTTCTCCTGAGAGAAGCATCAGTGTATCTCCGGGCAGTAGGACGGTGTCTCTTACATTTCCGGTCACCCTAGATCCTTGACGATAGATCGCGAGGATTGAAGCGCCGTAATTGGTGCGAAAATTGATGCTTTTGGGAGTCTTTCCAATTAGCCATGACGTATTAGAGAGGACAACTTCTGTAAAGTGGGAGGAGCCGGGATCGAGCTCAAAATGGGGATCGGCTTGTGATTGCAGTCCTTTTATGGTGTGAAGTTGCACAATTTTATTTACGTCGCCGGCAAAGACGAGGCGGTCGCCCAAAAAGATGACAAGCTCTTGGCTTGGAGAGTCGATAATTTCACTTCCACGTTCAATTTGAATGAGCATATCTTCGCGAAAATACTTTTTTGCGGTTTCTTTAATCGTTTTACCAATCAGAGGACACTCTTCCTGTACGAGAAACTCCGCAGTAAATTCTCGCGCCTCTTCTGTTAAGGCCGATGCGGGATCTTGACGAACCGGTAAAAAATGGCGGCCGATAAAGATGACATAGAGAGTACCGATAATGCCTAAGGGAATGCCGGCTTTGGC
This sequence comes from Chlamydiota bacterium, assembly GCA_021772355.1. Lineage (GTDB taxonomy): Bacteria > Chlamydiota > Chlamydiia > Chlamydiales > JAJFMB01 > JAJFMB01. The sequence continues at coordinate 3,588 of JAJFMB010000082.1, forward strand.
CAGTTCAAAAAAAGTGAATTCCGAGGCAACGGAATGGGTTCGCAATAGGCCGAAAACAATAATGTTTGTCGATGTCCCAATTAAGGTGCACATCCCTCCAAAAATTGCCGCATAGGAAAGAGGAATGAGGTATTTGGACGGTACACAAGAGTTTTCTAATGACCACCTTCGTATGATAGGCGCCATTAACAAGACAATCGGCGTATTATTGAGGAAGGCAGAGGCAAGAGAAACCGGAAACATATAGGAGATCAGTTGTGTCCCAACGTGTTTTGAGGTTGATAAGATCTTGCGGCCGACGATGTCGAGAATTCCATTGATTTCCAAGGCACGCATAATGACGCACAGCATCGCAATTGTCACCAGAATGGGGTTGGCAAATCCCTCTAAAAACTGTTTTGGTGTGAGAATGCCCACAATAACGAGGATTCCCGCGCTAATGAGTAGGGTGATATCCGGTGAACGCACTTCCAACATAAGTGCGATAAAAGTGAGGACGAATAAAGCGATGGCGAAATACCCTTTCCAAGTCAGATCGGAAATTTTTACCTCGCGCTGTGGATGCGTTTCCACTAATCCCGGCGCGGTATTTTCAGTTTTAAATTGAAGGTTCGCATTTTTTTCAGGAGATTGCGCATGAACCCCAAATAGAGGTAGCAAAAAAATCACAAATATAAAAAATACACTTCTCATCATTGGGAACTTCAAAAATAACTAATTGTACTTAAACACATTGATCATTATTTTTAAAGAAAGAGGTTTATCATGGCATATATCCGTTCTGTGAAGGCGTTAGAGATCTTAGATTCAAGGGGAAATCCTACTGTTGAGGTGATGATTGTGACTGATGGAGGCTTTATTGCAAAAGCATCTGTTCCATCAGGAGCTTCAACGGGGGAGCATGAAGCGGTAGAGTTACGTGATGGTGATCAGAGTCGCTACTTCGGAAAGGGAGTGGAGCTTGCTGTTGCTCACGTGAATGGTCCTATTGCTCAGCTTCTTATTGGAGAGCATGTCTTTGATCAAATGCGTTTGGATAAGATGATGATTGCGCATGACGGAACAGAAAATAAAGGGCGTTTAGGAGCAAATGCTATTCTAGGAGCATCTCTTGCGATTGCAAGAGCTGGAGCCATGTCAGCTAAACTTCCACTTTATCGCTACATCGGCGGTTGTCACACCTATATGCTGCCATGTCCCATGATGAACATTATCAATGGAGGGGCGCATGCGGATAACTCCCTCGAGTTCCAGGAATTTATGATTCGTCCTATCGGGGCTCCTACTTTTAAGGAAGCTGTACGTTGGGGAGCTGAGATTTTTCACACTTTAAAAAAGATCCTCAAAGAAGAGGGGCATGTCACAGCTGTTGGAGATGAAGGGGGATTTGCTCCTAATCTCTCTTCTAATGAAGAAGCGATTGAAATCATTCTCATGGCAATTGAAAAGGCAGGCTATCGTCCCGGAAGTCAGATAACGCTTGCTTTAGATTGTGCTGCATCAGAGTTTTACGATAAGTCTACTAAGCTGTACGTTGAGAAAAAAAAGAAAAAGAATAAGCAATCTTATGAAGAGCGCACTGCAGAAGAGCAGGTGGAGTATCTAGAAGGGCTATGTCGCGCCTATCCGATTGACTCTATTGAAGATGGATTAGATGAAAACGATTGGAAAGGTTGGCATTATTTAACCGAGCGCTTAGGGAATAAAGTACAAATTGTCGGGGATGATATCTTCGTTACCAATCCCGTCTTTTTGCAAAAGGCATTTAACGAAAAGGTTGCGAATTCCGTTCTTGTCAAGGTGAATCAAATTGGTACACTAACAGAGGCATTAGAAGCGATTCGACTGTCGCACACTCATGGTTATTCAACTGTAATCTCGCATCGTTCGGGTGAGACGGAAGATACAATCATTGCAGACATCGCGGTGGCAGTCAATGCCGGTCAAATCAAAACGGGATCCCTTTCTCGATCTGACCGGCTTGCGAAATACAACCGCCTTCTCAATATCGAAGAAGGCTTAGGTGATATTGCAAAGTATTAGCCCTCGCGGGTGTTATCTTCGTCACTATCATCTTCATTATTGCAGTCGCAATCAGCCGGACATGCGCTGTAAAGAACTGTAACGTCCACATCTTCGACTTTCTGCTGACTCAATTGTTCGTGTTTCTCTTTACTGACAACGTTCCACTTTATTTCACAGCAGCTTCCCATGTCTGCCATGCAAAACATTGGTACTAGCATCATTAAACTAAATAGTGTCTTTTTCATCACATCCTCCGTGTATGAATATTCTTCACCACAGTATGAAAAACTCTCTCTTTTTTGCAATAAGAAAAGGTTAAGGCCTTGATTTGTAAAGTGTTGAAATATTTGCTATAATAAATATGGGGATTAGTTCTTGCCACTTTTTTCTCAGCAGAGTAGTTTTCAAAATGATGAGGGGATGGTGCCTGAAAATTTTTAATCCCCTAATATTTAGAGGTATGCATGGAAACGGCTACAATTGCTTTATTTGGAGAGGCGGAGAAAGGTGATTATTGCACAGCCTATTATTGCCAGACTTTGCCACAAGTACTCGATTATTTAGGCCATCCTCCTCCGGAGAGTCAGGGTTTGCATTTGGCCACACAAAGTATTCTTTACCGGCGTAATGTTCTTTTCTTTCGCGTTCGGGAAGAAGGATTTAGTGAAGAGGATTATTTTATTGGTCTCAAATACTTAGAGGCTCAAAATCTTTTCAACACGATTTCGGGGATTTGTGCGCCGGGGGTTGGGGATAAGGAGATCATTAATGCGATGATTCCGATTTGTCATACCTACCAAAGCATTCTTATGATAAATGAAGCAGATCTCTACGATTACCTTACGGCTCAGGACTAAATTATTTTTGCCCCCAAATGACGGGGGCATTTCTTGGAACACGATATCTTACTTAATTCATCGTAAAATATTTCTCTAGGCCCTCTTGCGTAGGCTGCATGCTTTTCTGACCATTTTGCCAGTTTGCCGGACACACTTCCCCATGTTGTTCATGAAAGAGAAGGGCATCTAAGATGCGAATTGCCTCATCAACAGAGCGTCCCAAAGGAAGATCGTTGATCACTTGGTGGCGGACAATGCCTTCTTTATCAATAAGGAAAAGTCCTCGAAATGCAATCCCTTCTTCTTCGAGAAGAACGTCGTAATCACGGGCGATCGTTTTATTGATATCTGAAAGAATCGGGTAGTTGACACCTTGGATACCCCCTTTTGACTTGGGAGTATTTAACCAAGCGTAATGGGAATAGCAGCTGTCGATTGAGCAACCGATCACCTGTGTATTGCGTCGTTCAAATTCGCTAAGCTTTTCTTGAAAAGCATGTAGCTCCGTAGGACATACGAACGTAAAATCTAAGGGATAGAAAAATAAGATGATGTTTTTTCCTCTGAAATTTTCAAGGGAAAAATTATCTATGATTTTCTGACCTTGCACAGCTTTTGCCTTAAAGTCAGGTGCTTTTTTTCCAACGAGAACAGCCATATCTAACCTCCTAAATTAAAAATAGATGTGAGTATTGTAGCATAATTAGAAGGATTTGTTAAGGCAAAAAATTGAGTGTTATCGGTTTTTAACTGCCGAAAATGTTTTCAGCATTAGACAGCCAGGTTTCTGCGCCGATGGTTGTTGAGGGTCCATGCCCGGGATAAACAGTGGTTTGGGGTGGTAATATGGCAAGTTTTTTTAGTGAAGGCCACATAAGATCGGGTTGGGCTGTGGGAAAAGAAAGGTTGCCGATCGATCCCTTAAAGAGGGTGTCTCCAGAAAAAAGGATATTTTCTTTTTCGGAATAGAAACATACGCCACCAGGTGTATGCCCTGGAGTGTGGATGACGCGAAAGGAAAGGTTTCCAATGGAAATAGTATCTGTTTCGTTAATAAGTAGGTCGGGCTCAGTTCCGGGAATTGTATCCCAGCAGGGCAATCCGTCTGCTCCCGGATTTTTGAGATTCGGGACATCTTTTGAGTGAATGTAGAGTGGTATTTGCAGATTTTTTTTAAGTTTTGCAGCGTCGCCGATATGGTCCCAATGGGAGTGTGTAATCAAAATTTTATCAGGTTTTATTTCGTGATCTTTCAGAAATGAGATAATAGCGTCGTAGCTATCGACACCGG
>JAJFMB010000083.1 GCA_021772355.1 Chlamydiota bacterium
GGTCTCAATAAAGAAAGACCAAGTAATCTTTCTGTTTCTATCTTTCGATTTCACGAGAAACACATAGCACCGATTGATGAGGTGAGGAAGCAGTTTGAAGGGATTAAGACCTATCTAAAAAAATTAGAAAAATCGCATACAGTGCCTTGTTTAGCACAGTCGGATGTCTGTGAAATGAAGCTTCTCAATGTGGCAACAAACCATCCTAAAGATGTCGAAATGCATCCTAATCTTACGTATTCCACAGATGCTTTAGTGAGCCTTGATATGATCACAAGTATCGGTTCCGTCGCGATGAGAGCGGAGCGCTTCTTTGTCTCAACGTATAAAAAATTACGTGCTATTTCTTTACGATAGGCTTATTCAGGTTTCTCCGATGGATGAGATAAGCGATTAGAGCAACTATCGCTGCAATACCCCAAATAATGCTACGAGGCAAGCTGAAAAAGGGATAGGCTTTCTGCTCCGGTGATCCTACACGGTCTCCGGGAGGCCAAATAATCAAACTAGGTGTTCCTTCCAGGTTTGCCTCCGGAACAAATCCAAAAACTCGGCTATCTGCGCTCATTGCGTGATTATCACCTAAGACAAGATAGTTCTTTTCCGGAATAGTTATTCCGAATGTGCGGATAAAATCGACATCAAAGGAGTTGTCCTCTTTGACGGGCGGTCCGTAATCTTGAAAAGGAATATACGGTTTTGCAGGTGTTGCACGCTCCTCTTTTGACTTTTCCCTTTCTACAAACGCCTTTAGAGTGGGATCCTCTTTTGTTAACAGCGGTTCTCCCATAACATAGAGATCTCCATTACGAAAATAGGCGTAGCGATGAGGAAACATATTGGGATTTGCCGAGGTTGGCTGCAGCATCGTATTGATATCAATCCCTAAATTAAACAGCTTCTGCACATTTTCAGGCTTATGACTATTGAGGGGACTGTCTTTTGGTACAGTTGAGGTGATGCCAAAACGATTCACCTGAACCGGTTTGCCGTGATAAAATTCATAGGTTCCATTGGGAACGTCTTTAAAAGAGGGGTGGTTTCTTCCAAAGGGGTAGTTGTTGACATCATACCGTTTACCTCGGCCATCAGCCACGACAAAGCGGGCTGTGTACATGGAATCCATAAGCTTGTCGAGATGCTGTTGTTGCAAGGGGATCACTGTTTTATACGGGTTGAGGATAGGGATGATGCCCATGCTTGTGCGTTGCGTCAAAGGTTTGGGGTTGCTAAGGCTAGGATGGTGGCTCAATTCTAGGTAGAGAGGGGCGTCTGCTAACCCGGTTTTATTGATGTCCGGGGTTTCTTGGAGCTCTTTTTTAGTCAAAAGCCTGGCCATAGCGTAGTTGCGCATTCCATAAAAATCGCTAAAAGATTGTAGTTTCCCTTCAGATTGTTGGGCAGGTTTATCCTTCACCCACGTTTTTCCATTGTTGATTTCACCTGAGATTTCACCAAAAGGGGAAAAGATAAGACGTCCAATGGGTTGGTTAATGTGGCGAATTTCCACTTGGTAGGGCGTGGTGCCGGACATGCTTCCTTCAAATGAGAGAAAGGGGACGTGATCGAATCCTTTCATCCAGGGGGCATTGAGAAGTTCGGAAATAGGGTTTCCATCGCGGTCGACGCCGTAGATTTGACCGCCGTAAAAGTAGAGAGAATCGCCAGGTTTACCGATCATCCGTTTGATGTATCGTTTTTTTGCAGGAAAGATCCAAAAATAGGAGCCATCGGTATCGCTTATAGGAAGTTGATCTGCAGAAAATATCACAACGCCTGTGCGCTCGACTAGATCGGGATCAAAGTAGAAATGCTTTGTTTGCAGGGGCACGTTAATGCCAAAAGTTGTCTTGGATACCGTTAAACGGTCTTTCTCTTTAAAGGTAGGGCGCATGGAGCCTGTGGGAATTTCGTAGAGCTCAAACCACATTTGCCGAACGACGGTGGCAACAGCAAGAGCAATTACCAGAGCAATTACGACTTCAATGACCCACTCGATATAGTCGCGTGGAGTTTTCTTTACATGTGTTGTTTTAAAGTTTTCAACTTGTCTCGCTAGGGAGTCCGCTTCTTTTCGATCACCCGCAAGGAGCGCTTCATCTAAGCGGATAAGCTTTTGTTCCATTCTATCATGGAGTTCTTTGGTCAGTGTCTGACCCCGTTTTTTAAACCAGGCGTAATATGTTTTCAGAACATGCCGAGATTTTCGTAAACTGTAAGGACGACTTTTAAAAAACATGAAAAACTACAAAATGGAATTGAATGATCTTCAATGATAAGAAATGAGACAGCAAAATGCAATCAGGAAAAGCAACACCATTAAAAAATCATGTTCGCCGATTGTATGCCATATCAACCTAACATATTGAAAATAAACAGTAAAAAATGTGGGAAACATGTGGGTAAGCACACCCGAGAGTGAGGGGGAATACTGCGGAAAATGAGGGCTGTAAGATTCAGATATATAATGAGATAAGGGAGAATACCGCTATCTGAAAACTTGGTAATCTCTATTGTTGATAAATGATGGCTCTACTGTTAAAAAAAATATTTGTAATTGATTTTTATTACTATTTTTTTGTATTATATTTCTTAATAAATAGGTTTATTATGCAATCTAATTACAATGCAATTGTTGAAAGGGTTTTAATTCAAACTTGGAATTACAATGATGATTCTTGGCGTGTTGATAGACCTTATGTTCCAAAAAAAAACTTTAAATTAGCTGTCCCTATCATAGCAAAAATCGCAGTTGAAGAGGCAGCCAAAAAATATCCTGAGATACATGCAGAAATCTCTAATCCAGATTGTGCTCGTTTTATTGAAAATAAAGTAAGCGAGTATGTAAAAAGTCATTTTACCTCACTCCGTGAAGCTATCAAAAGTGGATACCCCTTTACTCAGTCTGAAAGTGAAAGAGTGTTAAGGCATAATTTGCACGATTCGTGTTCGATTATCGACTCTCAATTTTTAGTCCTACTAGAGGATGATGCGTGGTTGTCTGAGGAAGAACTCACTGTACGAGAGAATTTAGCGCGATACGACAGCGAGTTGATTTCTAGAACGTGCGTCAAGTTAATGACCCGCTATTTGCAAGGGAATCTCAAAGCGGGCTACTACTTACTATGGATGATCAAAAATGATACAGGGGCTGACTATCAAATTCCAGAATCCCAATCTTTTAAGTTCGGAGATGTGGAATGGGTTCTTAGTCGTTTTATCGAAAACAAAGGTACAGTAGAATCTCCTCATCGGCTATTTGAAATCTGCTTTGCTAGAGGGAGCTGGGGTCCTAAGTCTACACAAAAATTCTTGTTCAACAGGTTGTTTAGACAGTCATATCATACCGATTTTTTACGTTATGGGCTTATGCAACTAGCGAAATTGCCAAAAGACTATAAACTCCCCACGGAGGTGCTTGAGTTTTTTCTTATCAATCTCAACCTCTTCCAATCAGACTTTCTTACAGAAGAGAAGCTTAAAGTTTTAGGGCAGATGCTAGTAAAAGAAGAGTGTTTGACGGCAAAGGAGTTTTTTGTCGAACAACATTTCCAAACATATGCAAACGCTAACTATCACTTTCTTTCTTTGTTGAAACATTATATTGGAGCAAATTTCGAAGTTCCCGCTCCGGAACACTGTACATCAGATGTTGTGAAACGTGTGATTGCACAAGCAGTTGAAGAAGGGCCTTCGCCTCGACTCATGGATCTCTTATTAACAAGCTTTAGCGACGCGGGTCTCGGAGAGGAGGAAACTCTATTCTATACTCTCTTCTTAGACAAAGAGCAGCAAAAAACGTTTCCTGCAAAAGTGTTGCAACAATTAAAAGAAGTGCCCTTTAAGCAGTGGAGTACAAAATTTTCTACTCTCTTTAGTGTTTTTCAGCTACTTGGTGATAATGCAACAAGAAAGCAAGAAGCTAATGCCCTAGCGATGAGTGCAGATGAAGATACGGCAACTGTTTGTCGTCATATTGCGGGGATTTACAATGCGAAAACTCCTGCTGAATCTACGGATTGTCTCCATCGATTATCCAGTATCTTCTGGGGAGTAACCCATGAGGCTTTGGAGGAAATTTTTGGAAAACGGATTGAGCAAGTCATTTTCTATAATGTTCACGAGCTTCTAAAGGGTACTTCAGGCGAGATATGTGCTCACGAGGGTTGTGTTTTTGTAATGGTTCAAAAAAATGGTTCTTCACACTTGATTGCAAGCGATCTCAACACTAAGAAAATGATATGGGGTCATCCCCTTACTCATCCTGTTGATGAGTACCAGATAGTTGGAGATGGCATTGCGTTGGTTTCTAAGCAAACAGATCGCGTGGAATTACTCGATAGGAAAACGGGGGAATTGAAAAACACTTATGTCAAGCGTCCCGGGTGTGATATCCGAGTGGCATCAGAGGAAGTTGTCTATCAATATAACCATGAAAAATTATTCATCGGTGATGAAGAAATAGCGTTGCAAACCCCTTTTAACGTGAAAAAGTTTTCCACACATTTTATCGCAAGTCACGAAAAGGGCCTCGATCTGATCAGCCCAAGCGGTTTCCGAAAAACAATCCCAAGTTGTGTGGATGCAGCTAGTTGGGGAGACAAGGTTATCTTAGTTGAAAAAGATCCCTCTCAGGAAGAGAATTTTCTCATCACCATCCGCTCACTCTCAGATGACGCGCAAGTTGTCTCCGATCCAGAAAAGGTGATTTCCATCGGAGCAGAGAATCTTGTTGCCGGAGAGGTAAGCGATAACGATATCTTAGTTGTTTTTAGTAAAAACTCTTTACAATCTCCTCATGCCGAACCGATCTTTATTGATCTCAAAACAAATTCTGTGACACGTGCAATTTGGAATATCAATACGGAGAAATATTTCATCGACAAGTCATCTGGTAATATCTGGAGCTACGCACATTCAAGCGGTGGGGATGAGTACGGTGAAGTCACTTCTGCTGTCGATGGTCAGAGAGAAAACTATTCCTTCCCATGGAACAGACTCGTGCATGTGGAAAAAGGTCGACCGTTGTATCGCGCTGTAGAGTAGTCGATCATTTCCTTTTAGAATTTTCAATCTGTTTACAATAGTCAAACAATGCTGTCATTTGTTTTATACAAGCCGAAACATGCTCTTCTTTGTGTTTTGTTCCATTTGTTTCATTAGACCAAACGCGATCACAATGAAATGAAACTAGAGTAGAACC
>JAJFMB010000084.1 GCA_021772355.1 Chlamydiota bacterium
GCCATTGACCTCAACAACTTCACCAACACGCAAAATGGCTTCATTATGTAGCTGATTACCCCCCATTTCTATTATCCTGACGTTTAGGAATGGAACTAGTCAGTATTTGATTGAAGCGAGCAAAATCAATACAGCCCTCCGGCGCTCCGATGATAGTTACATTGCTAAATCCCGCAAATTTTTCCTCATATCTACTTTGAGTTTCTTTATTGAAGGCAAATATTACAAGGATTAATGAAGGGTTTTTTAATACCCTTTGGGTGAGATCATAAATGTGTTCATCAACAAAAGAAATGAGTAAGGAATTTTCTTTGTCCAACTCATTGGAATAAATTCTAAGCAGATCATAATATGTTCTACCCATCAAAGTTTCATGAAATTTACCTTTGTGTGGCAAAATCAAATCATGCCTATTCAAATAAGAAGAAACTTTTGCCTTGTCATTCAATTCTTCATTTGAGAGCAATTCAATCTTTTTTATCGAATAAGTCAGGTCATTTTCATTTTTTAACCATGACAAAGAGCCGTGCAGTTTGATTAAATTTATGCTGGGTATTTCCGTTACATAATTATACAGCGGCCCCCTATGATAAACCGTATCAAAAAACTTGCGTGTAGAATACATAGCCTTGTCCAACAAATTAGGTTTCCGATCAAAGCCATCATTTAAAATTAAACTCGGAAAATTTTCCGCTGCCGCCTCGACAAAAAAATCATAGTTAGTAGTGAAAATGGTAACCTGCTTTGCTAAAATGTTTGTTTTTCTTTCGAGCAATATCTGCTCAATCAATTCTATAAAATTCTTATAGTTTGTCAGTGTATCAGCAACATTTTTATTGGCATTTGACTGTATCAAATCATTAGTAGGCCCATTAACACTGTTCAATAATTCGGCTAGCTTCTTTTCAGCTTCATGCTCCTTTCCTGCTCCGAACAAAGCGTGTGCTTCCGCTTCCACATCCCCTGCAACTGAAATAGCGGGCAAAGACGCGCCAGAACCGATTAAGAAATTAATGTGACCTGATTGAAATCGACTTGTAAGGAAGTCTGCAATTTCATCCTTTGTATCATCAGAAAACTTTACGACCTTTGCCATCACCTTAACCCCACAACGTCCATTAATTTTCTATAGTCTGTCACCACATCGTATTTCACCTTTTCAGAGACTATCTGCTGATTAATTTCATCAAAAAACTTACGCGCGCATTCGATTTTCGTTTTCTCAATTTCTCGCAATTTCATGGATGACATTGTGCCCTTGGTCTCGGCTACAAAGTAAATGTGTTTGACGCTGCCCTGTTTGAAAGATATTGCCCAGTCGGGATTATAATCGCCAACGGGTGTTGGAATGAGAAACCCGCCAGGCAGCTTTGCATAGACCACGACTTCATTGCTCACATCCAGCTCACCAACAAACCTGCGCTCAACATCGGAATCGGTGACGCAATAATCATAGATGTGATGTTGAAGTTTTTCCGTCGCGCGAGAAAAATCCTGCCCCGTTTGAGTGGCGGTGAATATATCAATTTCATAGCGATCTTCGACCCCGTCATAATTGAGTTTTTCAATGATAGTGGTGGCCTTTTGCTCCTTGATCAGCCTTGAAGCTTCGGCAATGAAATGTTCCGGGTTTTGCTGAAATTGAGCGAATATGGCCGGTTCTATTCGTGTGAGAATTTCCGACACTGTCTCTCGTTTCAGATGAGCGTTCTCGGCTATTTTCCCAACCAAGTCATAGGCAACGTCTGAATACACTGAACCGCCTCGCTCAGTGCTCGTGCCAGTTACTTTGAAGCTGTCGCCTGATTTAAGCTGATCGTCGGTTACGGCGGCAATTTGCTCACCTTCTTGCACTGTGTATTGCAGCGGGGTGACGCGAAGTTGGCTGTCCAATGCCGTAGTAGACTTCTGCACAAGCTCATCGGATTCAAATTCGACACGGTAAACCGCCTTGCGGTTGATACGTGCCCAGAGTTCTTGAAACGCTTTTTTTTCAAAATTATCGTTAAGCGGATTGGTTTTCGGCTTGCGGCCATCGTCAATTTTGGGAAGCTTGCTATCGTCAAAGACACTATCAATCAGGTCGATGATCTGCGCTGTATATGGTGCAAGCTCTTCGGCAAAACCAGCGAGCTCTCCCGCTTCTTTTGCCTGATGATATGTGTCGGTGATGGAATCATCATCATCGGTGTAATCGTTCTTGACCAGATAACGATATATCTGGCTGGCCATATGCTCGGTAATTTCCAGCGTTCCACCTTCTGTTTGAAGAACCTTGCCAGTAAAATATTCCTTGGTTGCTTTTCTCGGGCGTGCTGAAAGGGTTTCTGCAATTTCTGTTTGCAGGCCTGCTACAAAATCCTTGTAGCTTTCGCTGGCGACAACCGTGAGCACATTGATGTCATGCACAATGGCTGGGTGATCCATGCGTTCACCATATTGATCGACGGATAAACGAAGTCCGCGACCGACTTCCTGACGGCGGGACAGTGTATTGTCGCTGTGTTTCAACATACACATGACAAAGACATTTGGATTATCCCACCCCTCACGCAGGGCAGAGTGCGAGAAGATGAAGCGTGTGGGTTCGCCAAACGATAAAAGCCGTTCCTTGTCCTTCAGGATCAGGTCGTAAGCATCCACATCATCGGAATCGACGGAGCGTGCACCAATTTTCGGGTCTTTCAGACGCTTGGTTTTTTTGTCGATGGCAAAATAGCCATTGTGGGTTG
>JAJFMB010000085.1 GCA_021772355.1 Chlamydiota bacterium
GCAAAGGCGCAACAAGGTGCCGGAGCTGCTCAAGCGCAAGCAGGCCCCAATGGAGAGCCCTCAGATCAAGCTGAGCAGTCTCAGGAAAAAGATAATAATAATATCGAAGAAGCCGAAGTCGAAGTGATCGACGACGAGAATAAGTAACTCTTTTCTATAAGCGAGGGGAGATATCCCCTCGCTTTCTTAAACACTCTACTTATTTTGTATTGTAGGCGTCTTCTAAAATAGTGGGGTAAACGTGTTTTGCCTCAATTTCTTTTTGAACCTGTTCTTCCGTAATGACACCTTCCTTTAAAGCATCGCGCATTTCTCTTAAGTAGACAAAAGCGTAAGGATGACCGGGCCGCTTCCAAGGCTGATCAGGAACAGAGGTGTAGTGAATGATACACGTGCTCTCATCAAAATGATCTAGATGATTCCAATATTCCGGAGCATTACCAAAATCAGGGTTATTAATACCATTTTGAGTCGCAAAAAGGATGCCGTTATAATCGGCAAGGCGAGAATTGATTAGGGTGACCCACTCTTGAACCTTCCAATGTTTTAATCGAGCGCAATCCATAAGCATCATACTCGTATAATAACCGCTGCCATCAGGCAATGGACGCGCAATAACGGGTTTTTCCTCTAAGGGAAGTTCGATCAGTTCTTTAAGATCTCTCAATGCAACCATGTCGGCATCAAGATAGATTGCTCTGCCCTCATAGTGACACATTTCGGGGATAGCAAAGCGATAGAAAGAGAATCCAGTGTATGTTTTGAATTTTAGTTTTAAAGGAATATCCTTTAATTCAGTAAAGGAATACTCCTCTTTGGATCTACGTAAGACACTAAATTTCAATATCTCAGTAGGAAGCCACTGAGCAGGCTCCGTCCCAATATAAATGCGAATCATTGAAATCACCTCTTCTTATTATCTTACAAAGAGGAGCAATTAATGCAAGCGGTTACCCACCAGCCAAAACCTTGCGATTACATAAACCGCTCAACGATACGCGAGATATCCCAAAACGTCACATAGAGGAAGAAAGCAATGATAAGCACAGCAAATGGATAGGTTAACCGCTCCATCGTCTTTGGCTTCATCCTTCTGCCACTAATCCACTCAGACAGCGCGATCATAATTCCTCCTCCGTCAAATGGCGGAATAGGAAAGAGGTTGATCACCCCTAAGTTAAGACTGATAAAACCTAACCAGAAAACAGCTTCTTTTAGACCGGTTTGAGTCTGTGCTTGGACTGCATGCACGATCCCCACAGGACCGCTCATCCATTTAAGACCAATATTACCAGTGAAAAGAGCAACGAGAACACGTGACATCTGTTGCGTCACATCAGCAAACAATTGAAAAGGATTAGGATTGTAGTTAACTTTACGATCTTGAATTGCCGGTAAGCCAATCAAAAGTTGATTCATATAATCATCGATTTCTTGAGTCGCTCTAGCCCGTTTTTCAGGATCTTTAATTTTTGTAATCTCTTTCTTGTATTCCAAGATTTCAGCTGAAAGCTGAGATTGCGATTCAGATGATAAAGCGTAATCACTTCGTTTTTTAGGAATAACCGGCTTTAGCAATTGAAAGTCGCCTGAAGTAGTAACTGTTTGCTTTGTCCCAATGCTCGCTACTATTTTTTGAATATCCTTCCACGACATCTGCGCATCAAAATCCCGGTCTGCATCTTGCCAAGAGATACGCTTGATCGCTTCCGGATCGCGCTCAACAACAATATTTAGAATTTTTCCCTGTAACTGATCCAGGAGTTGATATGGTTGTTGGACAGATACACCGTCAACTGCCAAAATTTGGTCACCCAACTTAAGAGGTTCTTCTGCTTCAGAAAAATAGTATTGAGGAAATATTTCCCCTTCAGTTTCGGGGTCTAAGAATTTAACACGGTTTTCAATCACATTAGTATCACTGACAACATAAGGAATCGTGAATAACATAGGAAATTTAATACGATTGAGATGAGCCTCAAATTGCCAATCCACCATTTCTTCTTTTGCGTCGGAAGAAAGTTTCAGCTCTTGCACTTTTACTCGAGGAACACGCTTTAACAAGGTTTCATTTCCACGTTTGACGGTCAGTAAAGCGCGGTTATCGTTGATCACGTGATTAAGTTGTGTCTTTGAAAAAATAGGTTCGCCATCAACCCAAACAAGCCTGTCCCCGTAAGTTATGCCGCTATTTTGAAGCGGAGCACCTTCGGGTAATGGATTTTCTTTTCCATTCGGAAGACGATCATAGGTAATATAGTCTGCAGAAGATAAGACACCGCTCGTTAAGATTCCTTTATCTCGTGCTTGAGGATGAGAATACGTTTTAACAGAGTAGTTGAAAGGTGTCTTTTCGTTCGTCGCATAGTTAACATGATTTCCGGATATCAACACTTCCTTTCCGGCTGTCATAGGAGCATACAAATGATCCGCAACGCTTTGAAAAGCGTGGCTTCCGTAAGCGGTTACTTCATCTCCAGGTCTCAATCCATGAACATATATTTCCGATTGTGGATCTACCCAACCGATTTTATTTGTGTACTCACTGAAATTTTTGGTTCTTCCCCCCAATCCCCACAACATCGTAAATGCAATCAGGGCAAACACAATATTGACAAGCGGTCCCATAAAAAGAACTTTGATTCGATCTAGTGGTTTTTTTCCAAAAAAACCGTCGGGAATTTCATAAAAATCAGTTTTATCCTCTACATCCATTCCGGCAATCTTGACGAATCCGCCGCACAAAATCCAACACACCTGCCATTTAACACCATCTCTTTCCCATGAATATATGGGCTTACCAAAGCCGATGGAAAATGTTTCGACACGCATACCCACTCTTCTTGCCATCCAATAATGACCTAATTCGTGGATAAAAATCAGGAAAGATAGCCCAATTATTGCTATCAAGGTGTAGATAAGTATTGTCATCGTTCCAAAATATTTTTTTGTTGTAGAGTTAAGTAACGATTATGCCACAAAGTACCGAAAAGTGCAAATAGAGCTTTAGAACGGCCTACATTAAACAGAGACCACCTATACATATTCAGCCTCTTGCCTTGCCTGCTCATCAATAGCGATAACATCGTGCATCGTGACATCAGCTTTAACGTTATGCTTTTCCATTAGTATTTCCAGTTTTTTGGAAATATCCATCCAAGATATTTGCTTATTCAAAAATCGATTTACTAGTTTTTCATTTGCTGCATTCATATAGCATGGCAAGCTTCCACCTTTTTTGATCGCCTGAAAAGCAAGGTCGAGACAGCGAAATTTATTAACATCCGGACGGTAAAACTGCAGCGAATTATTAGCGACAAAATCAAAAGGGCGTAGCGTGCCACCCATGCGCTTAGGATAAGTCATCGCGTATTGAATGGGCGTGCGCATATCGGGCATCCCCATTTGAGCCAAGATAGAATAATCCTTAAACTCCACCATACTATGAATAATACTTTGAGGATGAATAACCACCTCTATTTGATCAATGGGGATATCAAATAACCAGTGAGCTTCAATCACCTCAAGCCCTTTATTCATTAGAGTGGAGGAATCAACAGTAACTTTTGGTCCCATCGACCAGTTCGGGTGGCAAAGCGCGTTTTCAACAGTAATTTTTTGAAGTTGTTCACTGGAATAAGTACGGAACGCACCTCCTGACGCCGTTAAAATAATTCGATTAACACCACTCCTCCTTTCTCCTTCAAGACACTGGAAGATGGCGCTATGTTCACTATCGACAGGAATAAGTTTAATTTTATGTTTGCGAACGAGATCCATAACAAGTGCGCCACCGGAAACTAAAGCCTCTTTATTCGCAAGAGCCACATCTTTTCCCGCCTGTATCGCAGCAATCGTCGGCTCAAGCCCTAACGTACCGGCAATTGACAAAATCACTTGCTCCACTCCGGAATATTGAGCAGCGGCGATCAACCCCTCCATTCCAGCGACCACTTCACACTCAGGCACTTTTTTCTGCAATTCTAAAGCTTTGTCTCGATCATAAACACCAATAATCGCTGGGCGAAACTCTTTAGCCTGCTGCTCCAAAAGTTCTATATTACTCTTCGCAGCTAGAGCAACAACCTCAAAATTATCAGGCAAGTGCCGCACGATATTAAGTGCGTTACAGCCAATCGAACCGGTACTTCCCAGAATTCCAATTTTTTTCATAACATCAACTTATGAGATTTAATAACGTCGGCATTATTATGAAAGATCTCATTTATGAAAACTCAAAAATATCTCCCACCTCTTTTACATATTTTTTCTTTTATTTATTCCTCAAAACATTCTCTAATCTTCCTTGCTTGTGCAAAATCTTTCCTTTCTATATACTCCTACCATATCTCCCTGGCTAGAGCCTTCTCTAGTCGTGGATTTACCCATTGAAATTATTAATTTAGGAGTTAGGCTAAGATGCCGACAATTAATCAACTCGTGCGAAATCCGCGAAAACCTAAGAAAAAAAGAAGCAAATCCCCTGCTCTAAAGGCATGTCCTCAGAGACGTGGTGTTTGCGTTCAGGTAAAAACAAAGACACCTAAGAAACCAAACTCAGCTTTGCGTAAAGTCGCTTGGGTACGTCTATCGACAGGACAAGAAGTTATTGCCTATATCGGTGGTGAAGG
>JAJFMB010000086.1 GCA_021772355.1 Chlamydiota bacterium
ATCCGTCGCATGCTTTATTTTCGCGTTAATACCAAAGCAATAAAAAAAGTAACGCCTCAAATTATTCACAATGCTTACGAAGAGTATGCCAATTCTCATCCTCGTCAATCAGAGTGGCGCTATCAGGTAATTTCCTTGGGAAATGATCCGAAAGCAGCACAAGATGCATATCACCTTCTCGTTGACGAAAATATTAAACTAGAAGACCTTACAACTGTTCTAAGCGAACGAAACTCCTCCATAAAGGTCAACGTTTCCAACGAATATAACCTCACAGAGCAAAACATCTCTTTAACACACAAAGAAGTATTGTGCTCACTGCAAAACGAAAATTTTAGTGAACCTGTTGCTCAAACCTCCCGAAAGGACAATTCCACCACTTACCGCATTTTTTATCTCAAAGAGATGATTCCCGGAGGTACAATTCCCTTTGCAGAAGTGGAGTCCTCGCTTATTGACCAATTGACCGATATGTATGTTTCTGAAGAAACTAACACATATATTGATCGACTGCGCCATCATTTTGGAGTCCCCACAACTTACATTAAGAACATGACTCCCGAGGAATTCCAGCCCTTTGTTCTGAGATAGATTGACAAATGCCGATCTACAAACCCAGTGAACTTATCGCCTTTTTGCAATCGCTAGGAATTAGTCCAAAGAAAGGGCTCTCTCAAAATTTCCTCCTTGATAAAAACATTATCGACAAGACAGTTGCCGCAGCAGATGTCCATCCTGAAGACATTGTCTTAGAAATTGGACCAGGTCCCGGATGTGTTACCGAAGCTCTTTTAAAACGGCAAGCTCGCGTTCTAGCTGTGGAAACAGATACCATTCTCGCCGATGCACTGCATCGATTTCAAACTCCAGATCATCATCTCGAGGTTTTTTGTGAAGACATCCTTAAATTTCCACTTGAAAAACATCTAAATCCAAGTAAAAAAGCCAAAGTCATCGCAAACCTTCCCTATCACATCACCACCCCAATCCTTACTAAACTTATTTCCCTTCATGGACTTTTTTCTCAAATTGTTGTTTTCGTTCAAGATGAGGTTGCCAAACGCTTTACTGCAAAACCTGGCACAAAAAACTACAGCTCCATCACAGTGTTTTTAAACTTCTACACTAACCCTACCTACGCCTTTAAAGTGAGTCGAAACTGTTTTTTTCCTAAACCCAATGTCGATTCTGCAGTCGTAGTTTTTGATCTTAAAGCAGCGCCAAACATTGATAACGTTGATGCATTTTTTAAATTAACACGTACTTCGTTCGAACACAGAAGAAAGATGCTCAGAGCTTCCTTAAAAGACCTCTACACCTCGGAAAAGGTGACAGAAGCATTAGAGCAGTTACACATCAATCCTCTAGCTCGCCCCGAAGAGCTCTCGCTCGAGGACTTTATTGCCCTCTACACGCATTTAAACCGCTAAAGTTTTCATAGACTGACGTGGATAGCCAAAAACCCTAACTCTTGAATTTCTTCAGGAGTATTCCATTGTTCATAGATTGAAAGCCCTTCCTGGATGCTTGAAATCCCCGGAAGAGTATTCTTAAGACCTTCATGTTGTAAATATTCAGCTATGGAAGGGTAGGTAATGAGCTTAACAAGAGTAACGACAACGGAGTCGCCTTCATTGTAGAATTTAACGCGATCTCCAGGACCCCAGCAAGCGTATTTAGGTTTGTTTTTTCTACCCTCGACTTTTTTGACCCCGGATTTGATATAACCCAACCACGGTTCTTGCACATGTAAATAGTGCATCGCACTAGCCCTTCTTAAACCGGAACAAGAAGCCTGTGATTGCTCCAAATAAAAGAATACATCCAAAAAATTTAAAGATACTAAATGACCGAAATTTACTCTTCAAGCTATGAGAAAGCGTCGGACCCACATCATCATGAGCAAGTAACGGAATCGATTGAAGTAACTCACCCTCTTGATTACACAGTTGCACAGACCCAACAGCTTGATTCTTACGAATCGGCGGCTGAAGATTTGTTTCCCAGTACAGTAAACACTTCACTTTCGGCTCTTCAGAAGGAAAATAACTAATCGAGACATCATTTACCAGGTGAGTTTGAACGGTTTTTGAAGTTCCCGGGACCTTAAGAGCATATTTTTGAATGCCCGACTTAAGCAACACTTTATTGACCTTTTCTTCATTGAATGCAGCATCGAACAGCTTGTTTGCGTCTTTGTATTTATCATCCCGTTCTTTTGCCTTAAGTAAAACAGCAATCAAAGTTCTCCCCTCATGCTCTGCTGCCGCCACAAAAGTATGACAAGCATTTGCGATATACCCTATTTTAATCCCAATCACTTTAGGGTTATAGTGATCCCCTTTTCGCAACAATCGATTCCCTTGCAGCAAAGTTGTCGCTTCTTGCTTATTTGTTTTTGGTCTTCGGTAGCGGACTGTTGACACGACATCTCGAAAAACGGGATTTTTTAACGCCTCTCTTGAAATTATTGCCATATCGTAAGCTGTACACTGATGTTCTGGATGATACAGCCCATGAGGGTTATGAAAAACCGTATCTCTACAGCCAAGTGAACGGATGTATGCATTCAATTCCTTCGTAAAATTAGGAACAGATCCAGAAATATAGTGAGCGATCACATTTGCTGCATCATTACCTGAAGCGATCATCATTCCATACATAAGATCTTTAAAGGAAAGTTCTTCCCCTTTCTTGATTCCAATATGCGTACTCCCGTGTTCCACCCAATGTGAAGGAAAAGTAAAATTTGCCTTTTTTTTCTCTTCATATGAGATGGCCGCAATACAATCTTGAGGTGCGGGAATTAATTCTTCCATATCTCCCTTATGCACGCTTAACGCATAAGCTGCTGAGGCAATTTTAGTAATGCTTGCAGGATAATATTGTTTGTATGCATTTTTTTCGTAAAGAATGGCACCGGTATCGGCGTTGATTAAAATGGCAGCTTCAGAACTTACAGAAACATTAAGTTTACCATTTAACTGCCAAGTAGATAACATTATGATCAACGTCAGATAAATACACCTACCACTCATTTTTTCCATCCTCTCAAAATTACGCTTTTTCTAATTTACACAACTTCACTCTAGTCGCCAAGAAAAACCTCTGAATGGCATCAATCTTTCATACTATTCAATAGAAGTAACAAGGAAATGACTGCCTAGACGAAGAAACATAAGTAGCGAGGACATAACATGTTAGACGAAGAAGTATTAGAACACTACTTTCATGACTTTTCTCAAAATATCCATACTTGGCTACCAGAAGGTCTAATAGAAGTTGACTTAGATCTTTTACACAAACATAACTTATTGGACTTCAAAGATATACCACAGTCGCCGAATGGACTAACACGCTTTTTTCACCTTGTTGAAACAGAAGAGAAGCTGACACTATTTAACGATGAATATATCATCTGGATCGTTCCTGATATCGAAGAAGACTATACGAGCACCTATACATTAATCGCTCTAAATCAGGACGATACTCCACACCTCGAAATCGGCTTTAAAACAACAGGAGTGTACAACTCTTCCCACCTCGTACTATCTTTACTCGACATCTTCCTTGCCGAGATTCAAGAGAACGAAGACACCCTCAACAGCTTCACAGAATAGAAAAGTACTCCACAAGCTTTGTAACAAAGCAAAGGAATCACCACAAGACTCCACTCAATCCCCCACAAGCTTTTCAACAAAACAAACTCTTAAACAGCGACAAATATCACTCGCGAAAATGTTGCAACTGTTTGAAAAACAGGTGCAATGTTTGAGCGAGTCTTGCCTCGTCAGAGGCAATTTCTTTTGGCACAAGCCCAATCATCAACGATCTCTCTTCTACCAGCTATTATTGAGATAGACAGGTGCAATGTTTGAGCG
>JAJFMB010000087.1 GCA_021772355.1 Chlamydiota bacterium
ATTAAATTAAACTCAACAGATTAGAGCATTTGAAACTTGATTCATTAGCAAAGCTGACTAAATCGCGTGATTAGTCATTAAATGCCCCTCGCAAGGCAACAACAGCGATATCAAGCGATTCTCGCGCAACCGTAGAAGCACGGGCCCCATTTCCAGCTAAATGCCCAACACCCCATTGAGTATATACATTTGTAGGGATCCCAGATGATATTAATCGATCCGCATATCTTTGCCCGTCTTCTCGCAGGTCGTCATTCTCAGCTAAAATAATGAGGGTTGAAGGAAGCTTGGACAAGTCTTTTGCCATCATGGGAGAGACATAAGGGTTATAGACATCTTTGGGATCTGCCACATATTGCGTAGCATACCATCTTACAGGGTCGAGCGCATCGTTTTGACGTTGAACAGTTCCATTTCCTGTAAGATCTGTTGATGGATTTATCAACACCTGAATATAGATTGTTGGGCCCTTACGATCACGCGCTAAAAGACATAATGCAGCAGCCATATTCCCACCAGCGCTATCACCAACAACAGCCAAACGAGCGGGATCTGCATGAAAGTTTCCAGCATGTTCGTCTATCCAAATAAGGGCATCATAACATTGTTCCAGGGGAAGTGGAAACTTCCCTTCCGGTGAATTTAAATATCCAACTGAAACAACCAACGCTTGGACTTCTCTACAAAGATAACGAGCCATGTTATCATGAGTATCCAAATTACCACCTACCCATGCCCCACCATGGATCAATAGAATAATAGGCAGATGTAAACATTCGCTCGGCTGATAAATACGCAATGGAGTTAACCGCCCTTCACGTTCTATCTTGATATCCTTCACATCTTGGACGTTAAATTTTTCTGCTTCAATATTTAGAATTTTATTATTGATTAGATCGCGCACTTGGTGAGGTTTCATATCCCAAAATGATAAAGCTGAAAGGTTTGGTGTCGTTGTAAGAACACATAACAGACAAATAACGAAAAAATATTTATTCATAATTTAAGTTTGTTTTTTTGCTACGACATGGTAGATGTGCCACTGCTTCATTTGGCCATCGAAATTAGGGATAAGACCTTGTTCGATTTGCAGATATTCTATTTTGAATTGGGGCTTAAAAAGGTCCTTTATACCCTCTAGAGAGTGGATCGTTAACTCTGGATCACTTGCCCACTCATCGTGTTCTCCAAAAAAATGCCCACAAAACCTCCCTCCAATAGCTAAGCTTTGCACTATGGTTTTCCAACAGTGCTCAAAATGCTCCGGTTTACAAAAGGGCAAGCTGAAGCTTGCATTGATTAGATCAACTTCTTTTGGAAGTGTCATATTAGAAAAGTTTGTCACTTGGACCTCGAGACCCGCTTTATGCTCAGGCTCCACACGATCCAATATGATGTCTATCGACTGTTGCTTTTCATCTAGTGCACATACCTTCCATCCTGATCGTAACAAAAATAACGTATCTCTTCCCGTGCCTGCACCAAGATCTACCGCTCGACCGGTATTGACATTTTCCATTTGAAAATACTTATGCGCTAACATGACCGTCTTTCGTGGTTCGGTCATATCCATTGTTCCTTCAAAATATTCTTCAGGTGTGCGCACTTTTAGTTCTCCATCAATTTAAGAATTTCCCTACCGTACTTTCTTCCAAGCCTATTTTAAATGACATGTTTTCATACGCGTTATGCTGAAAAAATTTGTAAACTTCTGGTGGGGATTGAATTAGTAACAATTTATAGCCTTGGTGATGTAGCCAGCGTTCGCAAAGCTTTAAAAATTGGCTCCCAAAGCCGCACAAGCGATAGTTTTCATCTATGACAAAAATCCGTAAAGCTGCTCTATCCTCAACCAAAAGCTGAAGATGTGCATAACCAATGATCTCTGCATTTTTATAAAAGACAAAATGAATATGATCTTTTCGTTCCAATGTCCACGTATAGGGATCACTAGTCGACTTGAAAAAATATTTCTGCCTAAATGAGCGCACTGCAGCCCATTCTCTGTCCGTGAGTGCTTGCACCATGCGCCATCCATCAAAACCATCTTTGATATCAATACTTGCGACAAAAGCATCTTTTCCATTGCAATAGTGCAGAATGTCCTGAGGAAATTTCCTAGCCAATTCTATCTTAAGCTTTGCATAAGCCTGAGCATCGTCATCATGAGAACGCATCCAATCACGGAATTTCAAGTAGCGATCAATTTCTGGATCCCCTTCTTCATAAACATGCACATTATGAGTTCTCACATTTTTGCTTTTTTGAAAAAAACGTCGAAAAGCCATTCCGGATTCCCCTTTGACCTCGTATCCCAGTGACTCCATACCCTTGTTCATTTTATCAACTTCTTGGATATCTCTTACAACGGGAAGCATGTCTATAATAGGCTTGGCACATAAGCCTGGAACAGATGTAGAACCGATATGATGAATGACGAAACAATTAGTTCCTAGAATCTGTTGAATTTGGGCAGCTTCCTCTTCAAACAGGGACGGCCAGTTTTGATCGTAAGCAACTACTTCTATATGAGAGCTCATAACAACCACCCAAATAATGAAAGATAAAAGATACCGATCCCTTTTTAAGTTTCCACTCTTTGGAGCAAGAGATGACATGATGGCTCCCTTTGACAGGAAGCCATCAAATAAACTAAATGGTTATTACAAAACCTCATAACCCATGAGGGAATAAGCATCCTTTTCATCTTCTGTCCATTCAGCAACAGCAGCTGTAAATTCTCTCACCCCCGATTGACACACCGGTTGTGGAGGAGTAGCTAGTACCTGTTCGGCAGCAGTCAACCTACCTCCCACTAAAGTGACACCTCTTTGAAGCTGACTTGAAGCTTGACCTAATCCCCCATCCCGCATTACTGGGAGTGCTTGAGTATGGACCCTTACAAGCACGGGTCTTTGGACTACAAAACCTAAAGCAGGATGAACTGGATACACTACCCCTTGTGGCACACCAGTAGCGGGAGCCTGATAGTTTACGACCACAGGTGGTCGCCCTAAAAAACATGGTTGAAATGACATATTTTTCCTTTTGTTTCAGGATTAAGAAATGCAAGCCATTCTACCATTAAAGGACAAAAACTGTCCATACAGACACCATCGCGATATTCTTTTTTAGATTGCATTTATTTTTATTTTTGATAAAGTGCCCCGAAAAAATAAAAAGGCTTGTTATGAAAAAAATATTACCCTTTTTTACAATCTTCTTTCTTCTTATTACTTTCCAAATTTATTCAGCACCTTCTTACTTTGGAGCTAAACTTCTTTCCTCAACAGAATCTGACCC
Organism: Chlamydiota bacterium; assembly: GCA_021772355.1. Classification (GTDB taxonomy): domain Bacteria; phylum Chlamydiota; class Chlamydiia; order Chlamydiales; family JAJFMB01; genus JAJFMB01. The sequence continues at coordinate 3,304 of JAJFMB010000087.1, forward strand.
CGATTGCTTTATTGACCATAAAGTAAATGTGATCAACGGCGACTATTGCGAAGTAGTTACTGATCTTATCATCAAAGGTCCTGACAATCTAATTATGCAACGCTTCTTCAGCAACAGCAATTACATGACAGGAGAGGGCAAAGGCGGGTGGAGAATTTTTCCGCAATGTTGGCTAACTGTAGGAAAAGACCCTAAGGGAAATCATTGCGAAGTTTCAGGGGAAACCTACTATTGGACGTATGCCTTCACAGGCGAAAGATCGGGAAGCATATTAACTTACAGTGGTTGGGAAAGTCGGACATCACACAATGACACACTTCGAGTTTGGGGCTTTAAAGACGGTAGAAGCATCAGCAATTCAGCAAGAGGTAAGGTCAGCGGACAGACAAATGTTCAGAACAATGTACTACGATATCAAGCAGAAAGAGAGAACTACACTCTTATTCTTGGCGATGGAACTGAACGCTATTTCGATCGGGTTGATGATTTGCCCTCATGTCACCTCGGAGAGGAACTGAATCTCGTGATTTCCGAGAAAGTCAAAAATCCAGAGCATTTTCGATTAGTTTTAGAAAGGCTTCCGTCCGGAAATAAAATCCGCTACCAATACGACGAATCAGGTCACCTCGCTAGGGTAGAAATGCTCAACAGTAGTGAAGACAAGATATTTTCCTGGATTTCCTTAACACACCAGCCAGATCAGCTTTATATATCTACAAGTGATGAAAGAAACATTACTTACACACTTAATGAATCCTCAATTACTCAAGTCGATTATTCTTATCAGCCATCGTGTAGTTACAACTACAATGAAGATGGAAAACTGATTCAGAAGGCTTTACCCGGAAAATCGCTGCTCGTTGAATATGATGAAAAATCACGAGTTGCCTGTTTAAAAGATCGAGGAGAAAACACTAATTTTTTCTATGGAGGTGGATTTACAGAAGTAATTAATGCAATCGGTAAAAAAACCATATATCGATTTAACACACGTGAACAACTCCATTCTGTAGAGCATTTCGATCTTGGGGGATCTATCTATCGTGTGGATCGAAAATACTGGGAAACGGAACGAGAACGCTATGGACGTCTTCTTACAAAAACAATTGAAGACGAAAACGGGAACACAATTTCAGCTCATTGTTTTACTTATGATGACAAAGGCAACGTGATACAAGAGTCCTTATATGGAAACTTGACAGGAAAAAGTGATGCTTTTCTGCAAATGGGAAAAAATGGGCAGGTGATTGTTGGAGATAATGATGACTGTCATCTAAAAAAAATGGAGTATTCCCAAAATGATTTTAATCTACTAACAAAAATCGGAGACTGTAAGGGTAATGAAACCGTTTTTGAGTATTTGCCCGGGACGAATCAATTAATTAAAAAATACATCAAAGACAATAAAAATGCTGACTGGAAAGCAATTCAACAGCGCACTTTCTACTCATACAATGAGGATGGAGTCGTTATAGAAATTGTTGATGATGATGGACATGATGTCGAAATGACATCTACCTATGGAGTTACTGAAAGACATATCACAACCACCATCCCCAAAGAAGATCTTCCCAATGTCGGTCTTCCTCAAGAGATAATCACTCATGCAGTTGATCCAAAAAACAAATTCACATCGCAACAATTAAAAAGAATCGTCAACACCTATGATCCGCAGGGCAATCTTCTTAAAGAAGAAAACTATGATGCAAACAATTCTTATTGCTTTGCGAAAACATGGGAATATGATGCTCATGGACATCTGATTAAGGAAACCAATGCTGAGGAGCAGGAAACACTCTATACCTATGATCTTCTCGGCAATTGCACAAGTAAACAAATTCCTCACCAAAACCTTGCCATTGAATATCTCTATAACAAGCAATGCAAGATTATTGAGATTCACGAAGACTATGGACCTACTCAAAAAGTTCTGACCAATACCTACGACCCCTTGGGAAGAATAACATCCTCAACGGATCGACTAGGCAGCCGAACCGATTATGAATACGACCTAAAAGGTTTCTTATCCAAAGTAATTTATCCTGCAATGGTTGATGAAAATGGAAATGTCTCAAGGCCCATAGAGAGTTATGAAAACGACATGTTCGGCAATCCTCTCATCACGACAGATCCTAAAGGATATCAACTCTTCAAACGATATAACATACGAGGAAACCCCATCTCCATTGACTACCCTGATGGTACATATGAACTATTTAAATATGATCCGGAAGGAAGCATTCATCGTCATCTAAACCGAGATAAAATCATATCTGTATATGAATATGACTTTCTTGGGCGGCAAATCAATGAAGAACGTACCACTCTTGGAAGTAGTGGTTTCAGAAGTTGGTTGGATAATATTTTCTGTAAATATAGCACCTATCATTTAACAAATATCAAGGAAAAGGGGTGTTATACATGTTACGAATATGATACTGCTGGTCGTCCTTCCAAGGTTTTCCGACCTTCAATAGACTCTGTAAAGGACGATGAAAATTCCAGAAAAGAGGAATATGTTTATGATTCACTTGGAAGGGTTTCGCAAATAAAGGCTTATTTCGACTGTGGAGAAAAAGATTATACCATTGAACATATCCAATACGATCTTGCCAATCGAGTCATTGAAAAGTGGATCGATGATGCTGACGGCAAAAAACTTCAAGGTTTCCGATATATCTATGACAAGAGAGGCCTTCTCATTGAAGAACAGGCCTTATTGGATGCTCAATATATCACGGTAATCAAGACTGACTATAACGAGCTGGGAGAACCCACTCTTATCGTAGATGGTGAAGGCAGGGAAACCCATTTTATTTACGAAACTATTCTCGATGAAGCTTCTCAAAAAGTATTAAAGAAGACCGTTATTGACCCCTCAGGAGTTGCGACTGAAATGAAATTTGATGCCTTTCATCGCTCAACTTCTATTGTCAAAATCTCAACTTCAGGAGAACTCCTTTCGAAACAAGCCCTCGCCTATGATCTAGCTGGAAACAAAACATCCGAAGAAAATTATGTAATATCTCCTACCGGGTGCATAGAGATTCAACGCACTTGCTATACCCACGGACCAATGAATCGCATTGAGGAAATGCGTGAAGCTGCCGATGGAGAGGAAGAGCGTGTGACTTGCTACACCTATAATGAAGAAGGAAAGCTCTCATCCAAGCTTATGCCCGGCACAGAAATACCCATAACCTACACATACGACAAACAGAGGTATCTTGATAAAATTTTTCACAAAGGCAAAAGTAAAAAACATGATGTATCTTTTACATACTCTTATGACAAGAGAAAAAATATCGTATCGGCTCGTACTCATGACGGAACAACTATTTCTAGAAAGTATAATGTTTTTGACGAAGTCGTTTCTGAAACAATCAAAGATAATAAGTATGAATATACTATCAAATACGACTATGACCGAAAAGGGAGAATCACCCGCATCCTCCTGCCTGACGGCTCTGCTATCAAATATAGCTTCAACGCACTGAATGGAAAAAGCGTCTCGAGAATATCCTCGAAGGGCAACATAGTGTACTCTCATGAATATAAAAAATACGATGAGTGGGGTCGTGTAAAAGAAGAGGAAATGATCGGCTTTGCGGGAAAGAAGAAAAAAGGGTTCAATTTAAACGGACAGCCTACGTTTACGGAATGCGATTTCTATAAAGAACAAGTGTTGCCTGACGGATATGATGCCCTTGGAAATCTTCTCAAGCTGCATAGAGAAGGTGAATTTGAACCCAACGATCTCACATACACTTACAATTTCTTATCGCAACTCACCTCTGAAAAAGGAGAATCAGAAAACACCTATACTTACGATTCTATTGGCAACCGCCTGAAAAAAAATGATGATCTATACAATTACGACTCTTTAAATCAATTACTCAGCACCTCGCAAGACAATTACACCTATACCCCTCAAGGAACGTTATCCCAACAAACTAGAGAAGGCAAAAAATGTAACTTTGAAACTAATATTTTAGGGCAGCTTATCACGACCACAACAGATGATAACACTCTCGTCGAATTCTCCTACGATCCCTTTGGCCGCCGCCTCTCGAAAAGAAACTTCAATGAAAATAAAAATAAGCTCTCTGATTCTATGTATCTTTATTTTGGCACTCAAGAAGTCGGCAGAATAGCCCCAGACGGGAACATCTACGAGATTCGCATTCCCGGACTATCGAGCGAAGAGAGTATAGCTTTTGAACTTAAAGGTAAAACCGTTGCTCCACTCTACGATATGAGAGGCAATGTTGTCGCTTTAATTGATCCTCAGTGGCGCGAAGTTATCGAGTCCTATACCTATTCTGCATTTGGTGAGCAAAAAATCTTCGATCCAGACGGCGAGGAACTTGAAGAATCCCATTATCTAAATCCTTGGGGGTATTCCGGTAAACGAAAAGATCAAGAAACCGGCCTCATGTTAATCGGCCATCGCTACTATGACCCCGATATCGGGCGTTGGATAAGTCCCGATCCTGCTCTGTTTATCGACGGGCCTAATTTATACGCCTATTGCCAAAATAATCCTCTGTACTATTTTGACCTGTACGGCCTTAGTTCCGAAAACAAATATTCCAATGAATTTAAAAACGACTTTTATGGTGAAGTAGAACCTCACTGTTATTGTGAAAAGCACCGATCTTGTAAAAGAGGCGGAAGCATAGACAATAAATATGGTCCAGAAGCCATGCTTGTCTCATTTCTGGATCACTTCGAAGATTCTTTTGAAAATAAATCCCGCATCTATGATTTAAGTGCGGAAAAAATTTTCAGCAACTTAACCAAAGGAATGATCTTTTACTATAATGGCATTAATACCTCATTTGAAGAAGCCAACGCCAACGCCATCCACCTCTCTAAACTTGCAGGAGGCTACAATATCCAAGGAATCTATAATGCCACTCATGGTGTCGGTGTCGATGCATTAGAATATTTCCTCAACAAGTTTTATTATTGTGCTACACCGCCGGTAAGACTCCTTCATCAAAAATGGGATGCCTATTTTGCAAATGCAGATCCGAATATTCCCCTCTTAGTAGTCTGTCATAGCCAAGGAGCGGTACATATAAGAAACGCTCTCATGTGCTACCCAAAAGAATTAAGAGAAAGAATTATCGTAGTAGCCATTGCCCCGGGTGCATATATTCATAAAAGCTTGTGTAAACAGGTAACCCATTATGTCACAAAATTTCATCGAGATTTCATTCCATGGATAGACATTGAAGGACGCATAATAAATAGAGAAAATGTTATAGTTCTTCCATCACATAAGGATGCCCCTTATTTTGATCATAGCTTTAGAAGTCCTACATATGAGGAAGCTTTATATGATGAAATTAAATGTTATAAACTTTCATATGGGTTATAAAATGAGAATTTATTTAGTTCTATTTCTTATGTTTACAACTTTGCAATCCTGTATAGGGAGAAGTGAAAATTCAATGCATCAATTTGAATATTTGGTAAATAGCGTTACAAGAAATTCTGCTAAGAAAATTGAAAAGGAAATGCCGATTTTAGAATTTAGTGGAATGGGCGGCTCCATGAAAGATGATGTTATCAATTTCGAAACAATCGTTTTTACCGTGAAGAAAATAATTAATAAGGAAGAAGGGATCAAAGCTATTTCAAGAGCTATAGAAATATATTTAAAGGAAATTTATTCAGATAAAAGAATGGAAAACTATCTGAAGGAGCATCCGTTCACTTATAAAAACCTTAACATAAAACTTTTTGTTCATGATGAGGAAGATAATAAAGCTTATCACCCCTCCATCGGTTTTTTTAGATTGCGAGACGGTATGATATCT
>JAJFMB010000088.1 GCA_021772355.1 Chlamydiota bacterium
GTGGCTGTGTTCCTACCCTCAGCCATTTTTGCTGCCTACAATCCCGGCATTTTCATTAAAGCCATCGGTTTTGCCGGCGGTTTTGGCGAAGCGATCCTAAACGGCCTTTTCCCCATATTAATGGTTTGGGTCGGCCGCTACAAAATGAAACTGGCATCCCCCTACCAACTTCCCGGCGGACGCCTTAGCCTCATAGGGTTAACAGGAATTATCGCCAGCATCATCATTTTAGAATTAGCAATTCTCTAACTCTCATCTCTTACAGCTAGCAAGAATTAGCGCCTGAAATATCGCTACTCCTCACTTGCACTCTTGTGTATGTTACCACCCGAGAACCGGGGGTTTGTCGCTGGGATCGAATCCTACGGGAGGTAAGATCATAACCATGGTGATTTCGTTAAGGTTTCCTGCTGTGGGAGTAGCCTCGAGCTCGTAGAAATAGTCCCCTTCTTTAAGGGCTTTTATCGAGCTTACTTTTGCAACATTCAAACCGGGAGGAAAAACTCCATCCATGCCTGTCGTAACAAGCACATCATTTTCCTGGATTAAAGGTATGGGGTTTTTACGAAGAGGCGAATTAACAGGAAGACCTGTTCTTAAATCCCTGGGCGGCCCTTCACTGTCTGCAAAGTCGTAATTGAATCCCGTTCCTTTTAGGATTTGTCCTTCCGAGCGCCAAATAGGAAGACTGCTTCCGGAAAGTTCCCCTTTGGCAAGATATGTGTGTTGAAAATCCCTAAGAAATTGCTGCTTTAAAGGATTAAGTAAACCGGCAAGCTCGTTGCGTTGTTCTTCTGTCAGCTTACTCTGATCGATAAATTCGATAGCATTAAGAAGATTATCAATATGCTCAACTGTTTTTAAATCACTCCTCATCCCTCTCGCAACGCGCACTGCCGGTGTCAGACCGGAATCGGTTATCAGGCGCACGCGGCATTGATGTCTTCCCACATAGTCTACCACTCCTATTATCGAAGTTCCGACGAGAACAGGACTATTTTTTTCGATCACCACTCTTTCCAGTTTTCGATTGTCATCGCTCCCGACATTCAACCAGAGTGAACTATGCCATGAACTTGGTGAACGGTAAATTACCCTAGCAGGCACCGCTTGTAATTGCAGGGAAAGTGTTTTTGTTATTTCCTTTTGATGAAGAGCGAGTTCTTCTGCATATTGATCTTCAAGGGAGAAGTCGTGTGCCACACCTTTGATAAACAACTCTTGAGCAACCAATTCCTGCAATCGTTCAATCTCGAAATGAAGCTGTTGATTTTCCAGCTGCAGGCGCTGAATTTCTTCTTTAGATGTGTAGACACCGCTAGTTTTATGCGTGCGTTGTCGCCAAGATGAGGGCGTTGCTAGGAGTTTGATTGTCCCTATTTGTTCGCACGTTGGAGCCATTATTGCCATCGTGTATCCACGCACTCTCTGAGTTGCTCCGAAAGGCAAACTCATCAAACACAGCAAAACCGAAATTAATATAAGATACTCTTTAGGTGTTTTCCTTCTCATGCTGAAAGAACTGTAAGCACTGCCTCTGTAACATAATCAATATTTTGCCAGTTTAAACCGGCGATATTAATATTACCATTTAGAGGAATATAAATCCCATTCTCTTGACGCAAACGATGCACTTGACTTCGATCAAGACCGCAGAAAGAGAACATCCCGCACTGTTGATTGAGGAAGCTAAAATCTTTTTCAACCCCTTTAGATTGCAAATGTGAAAGCAGCGATCTACGCAGATCACTAAAACGATCTCGCATACTTTCCAACTCTTTTTCCCACTCCATTTTTAATGTGGGTGTATTTAAAATGGATGCGATCACATTCGCCCCAAATGATGGCGGCGATGCGTAGTGATGCCGCATAATGCTTCTGACCTGACTCTTAATTCTGTGGACTGTTTCTTTGTTATGCGTAACAAACGCCAGCAAACCAAGACGTTCGTAAAGAAGTTCCATATTTTTAGAGAAAGTATAAGCGATGATCACTTCATGTTGTTGTTCTACAAAATAGCGGATTGGCCACACATCTTCCTCGAGCCCATGTCCCATTCCCTGATAGGCAACATCAAAAAGAGGTAGCAATTTTTGCTTTTTAATTAGAGTCGAAAGCTCTTTCCATTGCTCCTTAGAAGGATCAAATCCTGTAGGATTGTGACAACAAGCTTGCAGCACTATCACCGCTCCCGGTTCCATTTTTTCTATGGATTGGCAAAGAGCAGGAAAATCCAAACAGTGATGTAAGGAATCGTAATAAGAGTACTGCTTTGTCGAGAGACCTCCTTGCGATAAGATACTTTTATGCTCTTGCCAAGTAGGACTGCTCAAATATAAAGAAGATTTGATCTGATGCGATAAGAACTCCGCCGCGATGCTTAAAGCATGCGTACCTCCAAGAGTCTGAATTCCAAAGACCTCTTCAGCTGCAATAACAGGAGAGTTCTCTCCCAACAGCAATTTTAAAGTGCTTTGAATATACTCTTTATGACCTTCAAGCGGAAGCGCATCATGATTAACTCCCTTTCCGGTCAACATCATCTCTGCTTTTCTTGCGCAGGAGAAAGTGACGGGAGAGCCGTTAGTATCAAGATAATCGCATGATGCCAGATTAACTTTTCTCTTGCGTGGATCAAACGCAAAAGCACTAGGAAGACTGAGGGATGGATCATCAGGAAGCATCCCTATTGTTTCAAAGAAAGGCATTCAAAACCCCCTATTGGAAGAAACTCATCATGAGCCCTTTCTTAACCCGAATTGCGCCCTATGCAAAATTCATAGGCAGCAGTTCGGGTTGAGAACTGAGGTAGAACGTCATATCCTTCATATACCGCTTAGCTCAACTTGATAGCAAATATTATTTTTAATCATTGCATTTAGACCATTGCAAAAAAAGAAATTCCTCTGTAAAATACAGTGTTTTTAAGCCTTGCTGCATAAATATTGCTCAGGAAATTTGATGCAACAAGGTCGTGTTTTTACGTGGGGCGTTAGCTCAATTGGTAGAGCGCAACGATGGCATTGTTGAGGTCAACGGTTCGATTCCGTTACGCTCCATTCTTTAGTGAAGACTCTATCAGGGTTTTGAACGGTTCTCGAAGATTTTCAACCATCTCTCCATATCTGTAACCCCCTTCTCCTCCTTCTTTTTTTTCCCTTTAATACTTTTTTCAAAAAGGTAAAGGTAATAATCGAAGCACTCTTCGGGTGAGGCATCTTTAGAAGGTTTCAAAACTTTTGTGGGAGTTTTAGATTCAGATGGAGTTTTTTGAACGTCCTGACGAATGGTTTCAGGTGCTTTCCAACGTTTTAATACGTTGGCATACCGTTTGTTAAGTTTGGTAAGAAAATCAAAAACTTCTTCGGTTTTCACATCTAAGCGCCTTGCTTTCCAGGCGAGTTTCCGATCTGAAGTCACAACAGTAAATTGAGAAGGATGCGCTTCTTTCTCTAATAACCGTAAAATAAAATCGTCAGCTGTCTCCCCTTCGGGAGAAAAAAGAATTTCCAGGTAATTAAAATGCGTTCGCGTTGCGTCGCCTGATTGGAAATGAGCATCAAAAATCAAAGTTGCATTGAGTTTAAGCGCTTGAATCTTATGATTAAGTTCTACAATGACTTGCTGACGCTGAATAGATAGGTCATCAAAATCATCTGCAATGAAAAATAGAAGATTGTAACCATCGATATAATAGTGCATCTAGCCTTTGCGGGCCTCTATCATTTCTAGACTTGTTGCAAGCTTGTCGAAAGCTTTACGGCGATGAGAAATTCTGATCTTTGTCCCCTCTTCAATTTCTGCAAAACTCTTATCATAGTCGTGTTTGCAGAAAAGCGAATCATATCCAAAACCATTACGCCCTTTCTCTTCGGATAAAATCTGTCCTTCACAAATACCGGACACACATTTTTCGAATCCATCCGG
>JAJFMB010000089.1 GCA_021772355.1 Chlamydiota bacterium
GTTTCTGCGTCAACGGGCTAAAAAAATCCATGCTTCCTTGTCTCTTAGTTAAGCATCTTTGTGCAAAAAAGTCTTTTTGCTTCAAAGCTCCTAAATGGGGCTACTTCAAGTTATGACAAAACGGAAGTTTTATGGAAATCATAAATAACGCCGATTTTATCTTGCTATATAGCCCCCATCGACAACCAATTCAGAGCCTGTCACCCATTTAGATTCATCACTGGCAAGATAGAGTGTCATATAAGCTACGTCACTTGGTTTCCCAATACAACCGATGGGATGCATAGCAGAGACCTTCTGCAAATATTCCTCAATAGTTAATCCCGAATCTTGGGCCTCTTTTTCTGCTAGTTCTGTATGGATATAGCCTGGATGCACAGAATTTACGCGGATTTTATAACCGGCTTCGGCACAGGAGAGGGCAACCGATTTAGTTAATGCGCGTGTGGCTCCTTTAGAAGCACAATAGGCCGGCAATACCGATTCTCCAATAATCGCATCTATTGATGAGATATTAATAATTGAGCAAAGCTCTCCATTTTCTTTCATCGCGGCAATTGCATGTTTCATCCCCAAAAATGTTCCTGTAGCATTTGTATTGATGATGTCATTCCACTCATCAAGAGTGGTCTCTTCGATGGTTTTACCAAGCGAAATCCCGGCGTTGTTGACCAAGACGTTTAACTTACCGTATTTCTTAATAATTTCAGCAATGACATGTTGCCATTCACTTTCATCTCTGACATCGAGCTTTAGAAACAGTGCTTCTCCTCCCTGTTTACAAATCTCGTCTGCTAACGCAAGTCCTTCCATTTCTTTTTGACGCGTTGTTACAACAACTTTAGCACCTTCTGATGCAAATAGCAGAGCATGGGCTTTGCCAATCCCGCAAGCACCGCCGGTTATTAACACCACTTTGTTGCTTAACCTGTTGTTCTGAATTGCCGGCCGCTCGTTTGCACTCACAAATGTGATGTATGCCGATAATACGATAACTAAGAATTTAATTTTCATCTTCTTTTCCTCGTTTATATTTAATTCAACAAAGCCGCGCAGTATAGATGATACGCCTAGTGAATTGAAGAACTTTATCGGTAAAATAGGAGATATATAGTTGTCAAAATTTCCTGTACTTCTTAGAGTATTAGCTATGGAAAATGAAAAAGCAGGTATATCAAAAAGCTATCAAAATCTTTGTACTCAGTACTATGAATTAGATAAACCTTTTGCTCCTGAAGATGGTCTCAAGTATTATCTCCAGCATGCTGAAGAAGCAACAGGACCGATTCTAGAACCGATGTGTGGAACCGGTCGCTTTCTGATTCCCATGGGTGAAGCCGGCTATACTGTCACCGGTTTTGACAATTCTCCACATATGCTTTCTCTTTGTCGATCAAAATGCCAAAACAGTATTCCTTTAGTAGAAGCTACATTTCAATCTTTTACCACTGATAGTAAGTATTCCTTGGTCTTTATTCCCAGCAGTTCTCTTTGCCTCCTCTCTGACATCGCTTATCCATTGAAAAGGGTTCATCACTGGTTAAAAGAGGGTGGCAAGTTCATCTTTGAGATTGAAACAGTTAGCGCCAGGAACAATTCAGAAGGAATCTGGAGGGCAAATTGCGTAAGAAAACCTGACGGCTCTTTGATTGTACTTAACCATACCTCGCATTTTGATTCTTTATCTTCTACAGAAACGATCTTATGTCGTTATGAACATTGGATCCATAATGAAATTGTCTCAACTGAAGTTGAAGAAATTTTCTTGAAATTGTATCAACTTCAAGAGGTAGAACGTATACTTCTCTCAACAGGTTTTCAAATTCTTAACTGTACAACCCCTTATACCTCTAAACAGGCTACAGATGACGACGAAGTCGTGCTCTTTGAATGTAAAAGATTATAGTTCCCCGTTTTATGAATAAAATCTGCTAGGATCTTTGAGCAAACATCTACAAGGGAATGATGCTCTTGCATAACTTTATGCCTATCCGGAACAGATGCTATATTCTAAACTCTGATCGTCTTTAGAAGCTATCTTCTGAAACCGCCTGGTCGTCTAAAGTTTTGACGGTCTCTTTGGGCTTCTCTTCTTTCCTGGTCGAAATCGCGATCATCATTTCTTCTAATATTTCGATCTGGTCCACGATAAACGCCCGTTGTGCGGCGAGGTGCGGCCCTTCTAAATTGCGCGATATCATCAGATGCATCTAAAAATAAGGGGACTGTTGTAAAAGATAATGTAGCTACTATTGTGGATATAATTAACTTTCTCATAACAAACCTCATTTAAGGTGGGGTATACTATAATTATAAGGTAAATTATTTAAAATAATCACGATGTTTTTAGTTTTTTTATTCGTATAGATTTTTAAGAGCACTAGAGCTCTGCTTACCCTCTTTTGCATCTGAGGGTTTAAAGGTGCTGAAGGCCTGCCAGAAGTCTTGACCGGTCCAAAGGGCATTTGGACTATAGAGCGCTTCATTTAGGTCTGAGATTTCTTCTTGTAGTTCTTCTGAGACGCATGTTTTGAGTGTTGATAGGTTTAAGGGTTTTAAATGAGGAAAGGTTATTTTTGCCCACTCTAATAAGTGCTTATGGGTTTCTTTGGCGTTATTGGCAAGACATGCGTTTTTAAGGCTCTGCTTGATTTTGGAAAGAGTGGGGTTTTTTGTAGGTTTTTTTTGAGAGGGTTTTCTTTTTTGTATTAAAACTAGGGGGAGGCCGATGATCCAGACACCATTTAAACCGATTAAAACCCAAGCCCACAAAGGTACAGGTTGCGGTAGAGTTGAGGGAACTTGTTCGATAACCTCAGTTGTTGTTGCTTCGGTGGGGGGAGCATCAACAATGTGTAAGGTCATTTCCGGAAGTGTGCTTTCACGTGCTAAATTTGCGTTCACATCCCACCATTTTACTGAAATTTCAGGTAGCGTGAGAGTGCCTGGCTTTGATGCGATTAAAGCTGTTTTTGTCTGTTTGATGCCTGTAAAACCATTGCCGAGATTTTGGTTGAATGTCTGTGGTTTGTCGGGGTATTGCTTAACGTCTCCCGGGAGATTCAAATCGAAAGAGGGGATTTGACTTGACAGGCATCCGTCAGCCATGATGGTTACTGTGCGTGTGATAGGTTCTCCGACAGTTATTTGTGCGATGTCTCCTGACCATTCGTCAACGAGTTTAACATCTTCTGCTGCGAGCCAGTTTTGCCTTGTAAAAGGGGGGGGGATGGGTTTTACGTCTATGATTGCAGGTTGTGAGGAGAGGCGTTTATATTGGGTGTGCATGTTAAACATAGAACGGCCACCTGTCACGATTTGTCCTTCAAAAGTAATAGGAGAAAAAGTGAGCTCGTCAGGGTGTTGTGGGAAAACAGCGTATTTTCTCTCGAGCACTAAATACCGCGTCCCATCGTTAATGACATCGTACTCTTTATCTTCACCAATTTTTTCAATGATGGCGTCGGGATCACTGACCTGGATGTCGCTGAGTCGTCCGCTATAGAGATTTACAGACCTGTAGAAGCGGAGTGTATAGATAAGTTGGGATTGTTCGTATACTTGTTGTGAAGGGGAGAGTTCGACTTCAAAAAATAGGGGGTCACCCTGTTTGGAAAGGGCAGCGTCATCCACATGAATGATGACAGGTTTTGATTGTTGCGACCCAAAGTTTAGAGAGGGTATCGTGATGTCGCCTTTCTTTTTGCTCATTAGTGTCAGGCTCCAGCTGATCTCATGGTTAGTAGTGCCGTTTATCATACGCGTACTGCTATTTTGGCTTTGGGATAGGATCTCGAAATCCTTTTCTAACGGGGAAAAGTCGGGCTGTTTTTTTATTTTTTGGTCACTGACAAAGGTGATGTGAATCGATTCGTTGAGTTTTACTGTGTCTCGATCCACTTTGACGGAAACTTCGGCATGCAAGGCAGAAAATAAAAATAGAACTGCAAGAAACCATTTCATTATGAACGCCCCTTTTGATATTGGTAGAGAAATTTACGGCGCAATAGTCCGCCAGGGTCGTCAGGGATCCTATCGAGCCAACGCTCGTCAATGTCCTGCTGAGGATCATTGTCAGAAATTTGTTCCTCCTGCTCTTCAGGTGGTTGTTGCTCCATCTCTTTATCTACTTGGTCGCGGTAGTCATCTTTTTCATCTTGGTTGGGCTCTTCAGTGGAGTCGTCGCTACTGTTCTCCTGTTCGTCTTGTTCACCATCTTGATCTTTATCTTGTTGATCTTGATTTTTGTCGTTTTGTTGTTCCTGCTCTTGTTCTCCGTCTTCATCGTTCTCTTGCTGATTCTGGTTCTCCTGCTTTAGCTCCTCCAACACCATTTTATTGTAGGCGGCATCCTCATGATCAGGATCTAACTCTAAGGTTTTCTCATAGGCTGCGATGGCTTCGTCTATTTTTCCTTGCAAGGCTAAGCTATTGCCGTAATTGTACAGGCCATCGGGGGAGAGGTCCTGTTGATAAATTTTTTCAGCTTCCTTGTAGTTTTTTGCTTTATAATGGGAAGCCGCTTTCCAGTTGGGATTTTGAAACTTATCTGCGGCTTCATTAAACTCTTCTTGCTCAAATAGTTGTTCTCCTATTTGATTTTCGGTTTGCCAAAAACCCGCTTGCAGCTGAGTTGTAAAAAGGAGCAGCGGTACAGCTAAATAGCCTCTTCTCAAAACAAAAGCGGCAAAGGGGAGAGCTAAAAGAACTAACCAATATCCGCATTCTTGCCATTGAGTATGCACTTGAGAGTCTTGCGATTTGTAGTGATCCAAGTGTGCAACTAAAAGTGAGTGAATGTCGCGATCATCAGGGGAAAGGATGGCGAAACGACCTCCTGTAGTTTTGGCTAGTCTGCTCAAACCGTTGCGATCCAACTTGCTAATGACGACACCTCCTTTTTCATCAAGTAGGAAGCCTCCGTTGCCTTTGGGAATAGGAGCACCCTGGTCTGTGCCCACTCCTAAAACTGAAATCGGAAATGATGCTGTGGTGGAAAGAGGAGCATTTTCTGCGGTAATAAGCAGCAGCGCACCTTCAGTAATGCCTGCTTGCTTCAGCAGGTCGTCTGCTTTGGCAACTGCCTTCTCATGATTTAAACCATGTGTGGGCATGATTGATGTGTCAATTGAGGAAAGGAGGGCGCTGATGGTTTTTGTGTCATCGGTAAGAGGAGTTACCACAAAAGCTTCATCGGTATAGACAATAAGAGCTGTTTGCCCTTCCTTTCTTTTTTGTAGGATGTCGTCGATTTTATAAAGGGCACGTTGGAGTCTCGAAGGTTTGATATCCTGGGCGTTCATAGAGGGGGAGAGGTCGAGAGCGATCACAAGGCCTGATTGATTTTGCATGACGGGCAGCGTGATCTTTTGCCATGTAGGACCGGCAAGGGCTGTGATACTGAGCACGCCTATAAGGGAAAGAATAGAGAGGGGCAGTATTGTTGAGTGTGATTCACCTTGCAGCACGTACGGCATAAGATGTTTTGCGCATACGTTGTCCCAAATGCCGTGGCTGCGCTGTTTTTTCCATAAGAAAAAGATCAGCACGCTCATAGGGATTAAAAGTAAAAAAAAGAGGGGGCGCAGAAAATGAAAGTCGCTCATGTTTTTACCCTCACTACTGCTAGGATTCCGATTAACGTGAGAGCAAGAAGTAATGGTATGGTGAAAATATCATCTTTGGGGCGATACGTTTTGTTCTCTTTTTCCATCATTTCTAGCTGATCGATTTTTTGATAAATTTTAACCAAGTCCTTTGTGTCGTAAGCCCGAAAGTAGTGGCCTCCTGTTTTTTCTGCTACAAATTTTAGTCCTTCTTCGTCGATATCTGCCGAAGGGTGAATACGGCGCGCTCCAAAGAGGGTTTGAACGATTGCCTCATTAGAACCGATCGCCACTGTGTAAATTTTAAGTTTAGCATTGGCAGCGAGTTCAGCGGCTTTTTCCGGACTGAGCTCTCCTGTATTGTTGATTCCGTCGGTGAGCAAAATTAATACGCGGCTTTCCTGTGGAGTGTCGCGAAGGTGTTTCACAGCAAGTCCAATCGCATCCCCAATAGCGGTTTCTTTTCCTGCCAACCCGACAACAGCTTCGTTTAGTAGTTGTTTGACGGTAGCCGTGTCGAATGTCAAAGGTGTTTGCATATAGGCTTGTGAACCAAAGAGAATAAGGCCGAGGCGATCTCCCTTTCGTCTATCAATAAACTCACCCAAAATCAGTTTTAAGGCTGTTAAGCGGTCGACAGCTCTTCCACGCACCTCAAAGTCTTCCATCATCATGCTTCCTGAAAGATCTACTGCCAACATCAAGTCTCTTCCAGTTTGAGGAATTTGAATGGGGTTCTTGACCCACTGGGGTCGTGCCGCGGCTGTTACAAGAGCAATCCAAGTCAGGCAGGTGAGAATGAGGGTGAAGAAGTTTCTTTTTCTTACGCTGATAGTGCGTTGAAAGGGTGCAAAATCGTCTATGTCAGGTACTTTTAGGGCGGCAGACTCGCTCCCTTTTGCTTGTGGTATAAGAAAGTAAAAAATTAAGGGAAGTGGCAAAAGAAGAAAGACGTAAGGAGTTGCAAATTCGATCATTTGGCAGCCTCCACCCATTTGCGACAAAGTTTAAGTGTTTGCCACACCTGATCCTCTGCTACATTTGACTGATACGGTCCTGTTAATAAATATTTGCCGGCTCCTTGGCTGAATTCCGGTTCGTTAATGTCGCTATCTAAAGTGCAAAGCCATTGAGTTCCCGTAGTTCCTGCACACTCGGGTTTTTTCGAAATGGCTACACGTCTTAGTAGAACAGAGAGCTCAGCCATACACTTGGCGCCATTTTGAGATTCATCAAAATCGCGTTCAATTTGCCTTAGAAGAAGTAGCGCTTCTTTTTTCAACTTAGGCATTTTGAAATAATAAAAAAGGAAAATGATAAGTGCGCACGTTCCAAAGGCGAGCATCCACCACCCGATCGCCGGTGGCCACCAGGAAATGGCATGAGGTAAATGAATATCTCTTAATTTATCCATTCCGTTATCCCCTTAAAACCTGAAGGCAGTCATCTTGTGTGCTGCACGTAAATAGTTGAATATGTCGATGGTTGCTGAGCGATTTTAACGTTTGCTGCCGCTCGCAAAAGCGTAGTCCATACTTCTCGAGGCTTTTGCTGTGCGCTGTGTTTACTTCTAGCTCTGTGGCGCCATTTGTCACGGGTAGCATACAATTATTAGGCAGTTTTTCTTCTAATGGGTCATAGATGAGTCCTAAAACAACATCACAGTGCCTGGCGATCTGATAAAGTGTTTCGTTCATTTTTGCAGCAGGTCTTCGAAAATCGCTAAGAATAAAGACAGTGCTTCCTGGACGAACAAGGGTGCGCAGACGATGAAAAGCATCATCCATAGTTGAGGCTTTTTCAGCCCTCTTTTTTGCTTCGGAAAAATTTGACATTTCAGCTAAGGCCTGCAGAAATGGCAGAGCGCCGCGCTTCCCTCTAGTCGGACGAAACTCTTTTGTTTGTTCGTCAGTAAAGAGCAAGCCGCCGATACGGTCCCCCTCATGCACTGCGTGCCACGCTAAAGTTCCCGCTAAAATAGCAGCTTGTACTGATTTAAATACTCCCTGTGTCGCAAAAAACATGGGGCGTCGTAGATCAACGCAAATATAGACTTGTCGCTCTTTTTCTGCTGAAAACAGTTTGGTGTGCGCTTTACCTGTGCGTGCAGTGACGCGCCAATCAATTGTGCGGATATCATCGCCGGGAAGGTAGCGACGCGTTTCGGCAAATTCCATGCCGCGTCCCATCAAGCGGGAGAGGTGCTGCCCTGAATGCACGGCAATCGAGCTTTTTGCATGGAACGAAAAGCCTTTTGCTCGCGTACCGAGCTGCAAAAGTTCGGGTAGTGTGATGGTTACAGGAGAGAGACTTAGCATTGTACTCCCCCTCAAGGTACTGCAACTCTTGCCAGCAACTCTTCAATACACCTCTCAGTCGTTACACCTTCTGCTTCTGCGTGATAGGAGAGGAGAATGCGATGTCTGAGAACATCGTAGGCCATCTCTTGAACATGCTCAGGTCCAACAAAATCACTTCCACGAAGAAATGCTAAAGCTTTAGCGCTTCTTGCCAGGCCTATGGTGGCTCTTGGGCTTGCGCCATACTGGATCCATTGCGCGAGTTCTTTGCTATACTTACCGGGATTACGCGTGGCTAGCACAAGCTGTACGATGTAGTGTTGGATATTTTCTGCCATGTAGAGGTCGAGCACCGTTTTTCGCGCTAGCAAAATGTCTTCTTGAGAGATCTTTTCTGCAATGACTGGATTTGCTGCGTTATGTGCCTCTTTCAAGACGAGGTTGAGGATGTCAATTTCTTTATCCGCATCAGGGTAATCTACATTCACTTGTAGTAAAAAGCGGTCGAGTTGCGCCTCAGGAAGGGGATACGTTCCTTCTTGTTCAATAGGATTTTGCGTCGCCATCACTAAGAAAAGCTCGGGAAGGGGGTAGGTTTTTTTTCCGACAGTGATTTGTCTTTCGGCCATTGCTTCTAAAAGCGCCGATTGCACTTTTGCAGGAGCACGATTAATCTCATCGGCCAAAATTAGATTGTGAAAGAGTGGGCCTGTTTGAAATTCAAAAGCGCCTGTTTCCATACGATAGATCTCGGTACCTGTCAAATCAGCAGGCAAAAGGTCCGGCGTAAACTGCACACGGTGAAAATTTCCTTGAATTCTATCGCTCAACACCTTTATGGCTCTTGTCTTCGCTAGACCGGGTGCTCCCTCTACCAACAAGTGTCCATCGGCAAGCAGAGCGATGAGCAGACGGTTCACGAGCTTTTCCTGCCCAATCACCATTTTGTTAAGCGCATCTGTTAAAGTTTGAAATTTTCGATGTAAAGGAGCGACCCTAACATCAACATTGTCATGTAAAGTTGTCATTTCATCTCCTTAAAGATCATTGCTGAAAAAAGCCATTTTAGGAGATTTCCCAAACTTTTTCAAGACTTAGAGTAATTTTATGTCCTGTATTCGTCGATTTTATCATAATCGACTTTTTCGTTAAGGAGCATCTCGCCTGAGACATGTCCAAAATCTAGTGGGTAGAATCTCATTCCTTCTTTAAGAGCATCAGGCGCAAAGGTGAATTCACAAAAATAGTAATGATTCCCGGAGATGAAGGTATCGACACGGACATAATCGAATTCTTGTGCGAGCTGTTCACAATCTGAGATTAAGGATTTCAGATGAGTTGGTTGAGGAGGAATTTCTTTTTGGCTCAATTGTGTCCAACACGATCCTTCTTTAATGCCTAATCTGTTCCAATCGATTGTAAAATAAGCGAATTTTTTTTGCTCTCGAAGGTGGCACTCGATAAAGGCAACCTTGCCATGAATACAGTGAAATTTAAGATCAAAATCAATATCAAAAAATTCTTCCACAAATATTTCACGGTCAATTCCTAAATACCAATTTTCCCCGCTTCTTTCTCCATGTGCTTTATTTAGATATTTGTAGCAGAGCAATATCGCATGTGTCTTGTCAAAACTATTCTGATCTACGCAGAAGATGTTCATGTTGCTGCCATGATTGGCTTTGATCGCGAACTGTGTTGAAAGTCTCTTGAATGGAATAGAGCGCGGGTCTTTGGTTTGATAATAGACCTTTGGAATCTTTAAAACGTCAAGCTCATGCGAACTGGCATAGTGCTTCGCGAGCAATTTGTCCGCACGTTCAGTAAATAGAGGAAACGCATCAAGAGGATAGCCGATACGACGCTCTCGCAGAATTTTGTGAAAGCCTTCAGCTTGAAGATTTCCTAAAAAGAACAGAGCTAAAAATAGGTGTTTGATGACTTTCATCATTCCGGAAATAATGCATTTACACCCCTATTCAGGCAATGTTTTTTGATGAAAGAGTTTAAGCTCAAGAGCTGATTATTCCCGTTGACCTATTTAATTTTAATTTACGCAGCTTAAGCTCTTGGTCCATGTGGTAGCGAAATAGATCATTATTCAAATACATTTTCATGTCGATAGGAGTGTTTTCCGGTGCTCTCGCTCTAATTTCTAGTATTGCTCATTCTTTGTATGCTTGGATAATCTTTTCGAAATGACGCAATAAGGCGATTCCAAAAAGATCGTTTGTGTTTTTAAGAGATGCAATTGTTTTAGGAATGTCTTGCCTGCTTAGCTGCAGAGCGTTATCTTTAACATTAATATTTACTCTAAGATTCTTACTTTTTGATTTAGCAAACGCATTTGCTTCTTCTGCTGAGAGATCGGCAAGAGTGGGTAGGGTGACAAAAGCGTTTGTGTCTTTGGGATTGACATCCATTGATTTTGTGGCTTCGGATAAATTTTCAGTCATCTTTCGGTTGAGGATCTGGTGTGGAGACTTAGCTATTGTTCCATCGTCTTTGGCAATGTACCCTTGACGATGAATATGATGTCTTATTAGATCGTTATTCAAATACGTCTTTAAAAAATCAGGACTAGTGTCGTTATTTTGCAGTTTTTCTTCGACCAAGCGGGCCGCTTCTTTTTCGTAGACATCATTGACTTCTTCGAGAAGTTTTAATAATGCCTGACCAAATGGGTCAGTAGTTCCCTGCAGTCTTGCAATAGTACCAGGAATGTCTTGCTTGCTTATGACTAGGACTGCTGTGTCTATCGAAAGAGAAATTCCTAGTTCTTTATTTTTTGACTTAGCTAAATTTTGAAGATCCCGTGTCGATATTTCAGGACCTCTGATAGAAAGAGTAACTAAGCCTCTGTTGTCGTTGACGTCGACATTCATTGACTTAGTCTCTTTTATAATCTTATTGGTTACCTCTTTCTCTATCATCTTCGGATTAGATATATTAAAACTAATATTGCCACCTTTTATTACAATGCTATCAATGTCCAACTCCTCTTTTTCTTCTTCAGTAAAATTATTTACTACCTTATTCATTATTTGTTCTTTATCATTTTTGACGTCTGAGGTTAATTCGTCAAATTTAATTTCGACTGTTTTCTGAAGTAAAGTAGAGCCTTCTGGAATTTTATTCTTTTCTTCATTAAGAAATTTTTTGCATGCAGCTTTTTTCTCTTTAACGACCTCACTGGTTCTTTCTAATTTCTCAACGGATTGTTTCATTATTGATTCTGCATTTTTGGCATCGTCCACGGATCTTCGAGACTTGACCGGTAAAATTTTTCCAAGAAATTCCTTCTTTAAACCAGTAGCATTTCGATAAGCTTTCATGAGTCTACGGGTGATGGCTGATGTTTTATCGGTCGTGCCAAGTAGATAGTTCAATTGACTATCGGAAGTGGTGAGTTTTCCGGTTCGAACGAAATTTTCGGATGTTAATTTTCGTAAAGATAGAGACTTGTTTTGTGGGCCCTCATCTCCAGGAGAAGATAAAGGAGGCAGTTGCATAGGCATATTATCACCTCTTATTTTTTTACTATTGGCTTAACTATACCAATTATACAACAGGGAACAATTATATATAAAACAGTTTAATTATTCATATATTTAAACAATCTTAAAAAAACCGTTCTAACAAAACTACAGGAAGTGGCAATAATCAATTACTTGAATGCTATCTAGGATTAGGTTAGTCTTACTTCTCTAAATAGTTTAACGGTAAAATTTTATGACATATCTTTCACCCTATTCAGGAAGTTTTTTTGGTCCAAGAATTTCATATGGTGGGAGCCTCTTTCCCCCTAACAACACGCTACGAATACATGTCCACCCTTCTCAACAAGTCTTCTGTGGATTTTATCCTAGAAATCCCTATGAATTTAGGCCGTCGGGATATACAAGACCACTTGGTCCAAGAGTAACATCTCATACTTCAAATGATCCCTATCCAGTGCGTACTTCTCTACGAGATAGTATAAAGTCCAAGCCTCAAGTCGCTGAACATCAATTCCT
>JAJFMB010000090.1 GCA_021772355.1 Chlamydiota bacterium
TACGGCGCAGTGTTGGCTACGAAGGATGCGTCATCTCTGACTCCTTAATGATGAGCGGTATTATTGGAAAACCCGCCACCTTTGAAGAGGCCAAAGAGCGTGTGGCAGATGCAGCCTTAAGCGCTTTTCACGCCGGGTGTGATATGCTTATCCTCGCAAAGTTAGAGTGGTCAAATTTTAGCACTTCTACAGCACAGGACGAAGAGCTTATCTCTTATGTCATTCACAAGTTTGTCTCTATCGCCCAAAAAGGGGATATTTCCGAGGAGCGCCTCAATGCTTCAATCATGAGAATTATGCAGTTAAAGAATAAAAATATTGAATATTACAAACTGTGATACGGTCAATAAGAGTTGTAGTTAATATTTTTATCTTTTTTTGTTACTAACATAATTTGATCCGTATGTAGGGATTGACAAATAAAATTTAGTAACTGTATGATGTGCTTTTATCTTTATTAGGGGATGCTATGACCATGCTGAAGAAATTGATGAATTCAAATTACTCCTTTATTATTGCAGCGCTTTTTGGGTTGTTGGTCGGGTATCTCGACTCACCAAAAATGTTTGCCGCTGCCGGGGCTTTTTCAGAGATATTTATCAATCTCTTAAAGCTGATAAGTCTTCCTATCATCTTCTTATCGATCGTGTCGACTGCTTGTGGAATGGAAAATATCAGTGAAATCAAAAGCTTGGGTCGCAAAGTCATCCGCTATACTCTTTTGACAACAGTGATCGCAGCAAGCGTTGCTTTGGCGCTTTTTGTTACTATATCTCCTGTGCGGACACATGTAGAAGGTGTATCTGAAATTCAAAAGCAGATGGATGAAACCAGCTATTGGACGTATCTGATTAAAGTGATTCCCTCTAACATAGTTCAGCCTTTTAGCGAGCACCATGTTGTTGGTGTCTTGTTTATTGCGATGCTGCTCAGTCTCGCAATTTTGTCTTTGCCAAACGAAAATCGCAAAGTATTGCACACATTTTTCTCAAGTTTGTATGCCGCAATTATGCAGCTGACAGCATGGCTTGTGAGATTGATGCCTTTTGCTATTTGGGCCTTTGTCGCTTTATTCGTGAAAGATCTCAAGGCAGGTCTTGAAATGAAGAGTTTGGCTCTCTATCTCACATGCGTTATTTTAGCCAATTTGATTCAGGCTTTAATTGTTCTTCCTATCTTTTTAAAGTGGAAGGGCGTTTCACCTCTGAAAACAGCCAAAGGGATGATGCCGGCTTTATCGATTGCTTTCTTTAGCAAGTCATCAAGTGCAGCACTCCCTTCTGCGATTAGCTGCTGCCAAACCCGTGTGAACATCAAAGAGAAAATTGCTAATTTCTCTCTCCCTCTCTGCACGACGATTAACATGAATGCTTGCGCAGCGTTTATCTTAACCACTGTGCTCTTTGTTTCGATGAGCAATGGAATGACCTACACAGGCTTTGAGCTTGTGATGTGGATTGTGATTGCAACTATTGCTGCGGTGGGAAATGCCGGTGTTCCGATGGGATGTTACTTTCTCTCAAGCGCACTGCTCGCTGCCATGAATGTTCCTCTAAATATTCTGGGCTTCATCTTGCCTTTCTATGCTATGATCGATATGCTAGAGAGCGCGATTAACGTTTGGTCTGATTCTTGTGTGACTGCCGTTGTAAATCGTGAAGTGGAGATGGAAGAAGCTGCTATATCAAAGGTTGCGACTCCTTCTTAGTCTGAATATTTTTTCTCGGAGGTAATATGTTAAAACGATGGATGATCGCTTCTCTGTGCACTTTTTCTTGCCTACAAGCAACTCTAGATCAATTTCCCACTTATCAAGAAGCGCATTTTTATCACGCTAACTCTGCACAGCAAACGAACGTTGCAATGAGCGTCTTGAGAGACCGTCAATTTTTTGGAACTGAAACAATTTTGGAATTAGGTTCTAGGAGTGGACGAATTTCTGCGTATATCGCCGGAAGGGTGCCTGCAGGAAGCGTTGTGGGCTTGGAACCGAGTGTTGGTATGATCGAGTTTGCAGCATCAAATCACTCGCAGAGTCTCTATCCCAATCTTACATTTCGTAATGATGATTTGCTATGTATAGACGATCGAAATGCGTTTGATACCATCGTTTCTTTCTCAGCACTGCACTGGGTGCTCGATCATGAGACATTATTGCAAAAAGTGTATGAAGCACTAAGTCCTGGCGGAGATATTTTATTTACGTTGCCCTGTAAACCGAGCCCTAAGGTTGCGGAGGTTTTCTGGGATGTCACTCAGCAAGCTAAATGGAAAACGTATTTAAAGGATTATAATCATCCCCGTAAAAAATTTACTCAAGAAGAATACATAACATTGCTTGAGCAAGCGGGATTTGTTGATGTTGAGGTGGAAATTATTGAGCCGTATTTTGTTTTTAATAACAAAAGAGAGTTTATTGATTGGTATTCTGCATTTACACCAATGCGTTTTCATATTCCCGACGAGCTTTTCCCCATTTTTATGGAGGAAACAGCCAATCGATATGAACAATCTTTTCCGGCTAATGTTCATGGTGAGATTCCCTTCCTCCAAAGAGAACTTGTAGTAAAGGCCCGTAAGCCGGAGTAATTGCTTTTTAACATTACTCTGCTACAATGCGACTGAGGGTGCGAAGTACTAAAATGATAAGTCATTAACTATGAACAACGAAGAAAATAACAGTTTAAAGCCTTTAAAAGAGATCAATTACAATTTTTTTCCGCACGATCAGAAAAAAGTGATGGAAAAGATTGGTAAAGAGACACTTTTGAATGATTTACGTAAAATGCTGCTTATTCGCAATTTCGAGTTGCGTGCCGAATCCGCCTATCTGCATGGTTTTATCGGCGGTTTTTTTCACTCTTACATGGGGCAGGAGGCTATTCAAGTAGCTGGTGTTCAAGTATTTGGGAAAGAAAACTGGTATTTGACTACGTACCGCTGCCACGCTTTGGCACTATTGCTTGGTGCCACCCCAAACGAGGTGATGGCCGAATTATACGGAAAAGCTACGGGTAATGCTAAAGGCAGAGGCGGCTCCATGCACCTCTATACAGAGCGCATGCTGGGAGGATTTGCTATCGTTGGTGGTCACGTTCCGGTTGCGACAGGTGTTGGATTTGCTCTTAAGTACAAAAAAATCAAAAACGAGGCAGCCATTTGCTATATGGGCGATGGAGCGGTTGCTCAAGGTGCGGTTCATGAAGCCTTAAATATTGCCTCACTTTGGGACCTTCCCTGCATCTACATTATTGAAAATAACGAATGGGGAATGGGAACTGCGGTTGAGCGTGCCATATGTGTTGATTTACTCGCAGAAGACAAAGCTCCCGGTTACCGTATGAAAGGCTACACGCTTGATGGAATGGACTATTTCAATTGTTATGCCGGCTTTGAGCATATTTATAAAGAAACTGTCGAGACAAGCAGACCTGTCCTTGTTGAAGTGGTTACAAAGCGATTCCGTGGTCACTCGATCTCAGATCCTGGATTGTATCGTTCCAAAGATGAGTTAAAAGGACATATGCAAAGGGATCCGCTCACTTTACTTCGTCAGGCTTTGATTGAGGCGGGTTATCTCGATGAAGAGACGTACAAGGCAATGGATAAAGAGTACCGCGATCTTGTTCTGGAAGCGATGAAGTATGCTGAGGAAAGTCCCTGGCCGGATCCGATAACGTTAGAAGAGGATGTTTTTGCTCCTTAGGTAATCTATGGTTGAAGAAATGCAAACAGTTACGATGCGCGAAGCTCTTCGTCAAGCGATTGACGAGGAGATGGAAAGAGATGACACTGTTTTTGTGATGGGAGAAGAGGTTGGCGAATATAACGGCGCCTATAAGATCACGAAAGGACTTTTGGATAAATGGGGTCCACAGCGCATTGTCGATACACCTATTGCTGAGAACGGTTTTGCCGGCGTTGGCATAGGGGCTGCTATGGTAGGCTTACGTCCTATTATCGAATTTATGAGCTTTAATTTCTCCTTTGTCGCTGCTGATCAGATTATTTCTAATGCTCCAAAGACCTACTACATGTCTGGATGCCGTTTTAAATGTCCCATTGTATTTCGCGGGCCTAATGGCGCTGCAGCGCAAGTTTCTAGTCAACACTCTCACTGTGTCGAAAATATCTACAGCAACTTGCCTGGATTAATTATCGTGGCTCCCGGAAATCCTTATGACGCAAAAGGGTTATTTAAAAGCTCAGTGCGCAACAACAACCCCGTGCTCTTCTTGGAAAATGAATTGCTTTATAACGACAAAATGGAGATTCCAACCAAAGAGTATCTCGTTCCTATCGGAAAAGCCAAAATTATGATTCCGGGAAAAGATGTCACGATTGTCTCGCACAGCCGGATGCTAAAACATTGCCAAGAAGTGGTGAGACAATTGGCGCAAAAAGGGATAAAAGCGGAATTGATCGACTTACGCACAATTAAGCCCCTTGATATTGCCACAATTGCTGATTCTGTACGGCGCACAAACCGTTGTGTGCTTGTTGAGGAGGGACATTACTTCGGAGGTGTGTGTGCTGAGGTTGGTTTCCAAATCATGGAACACTGCTTTGATTGGTTAGATGCCCCGTTGCAGCGTGTCTCTCAACTAGAAACCCCCATGCCCTATTCCAAACATCTCGAAAGCGAATCACAACCCACCGTCCCTCGCATCTTGGCAGCAGTCAATAAAACTCTGGCAATCTAACGATGCAAAAGCCATAATCAGCATTTTAAAAAGAGGAAAATGCAATGCCTTTCACACTCACGATGCCAAAACTTTCTCCAACAATGGAAAGCGGTGTGATTGCCAAGTGGCATAAGAAAGAGGGAGACTTTGTCGAAGCCGGAGAGCTGCTTTTGGAAGTGGCCACTGATAAAGCTACTGTGGAGCACAGCGCTCTTGACGAAGGGTATTTGCGCAAAATTGTTGCAGCTGAGGGGAGTGAGGTAGAGGTGAATCACCCCATCGCGATCTTTACAGCAAAAAAAGATGAAAAAATAGAAGGTTATCAGGCAGAAACGGTTATTACTGACACGACAGAAAAAAAAGAAGTGGAAGAAGAAAAAACAGCTGTTGCGAAAGAAACGCCCAAAGCTGAAAAAGCTACACCTTCCTTGCACCAACCTCTCTTCCAGCCGGAACCTCCCCTGGAAAAATATACGTTTGATCGTCCAATCGGTCCTGCTCCTGAGCGCCTCATTGCATCACCACTGGCAAGGCGCCTTGCAAAAGAGAAGGGACTAGATTTGGCTGCTGTAAAAGGGTCTGGGCCTGGTCAACGCATTATGAGCCGTGACTTAGAAAAAGCCCCCCAAACAGGTGCTATAGCTTTTGGACACCGTGAAGCTCCCAAAGAGCAACCGGGGAGTTACGAGGAAGTGACCCTTTCGCCAATGAGAAAAGCAATCTCTAAACGGCTGCAAGAGTCAAAATCATTTATTCCGCATTTCTATGTACAACAAACTGTCAATGCAGAAGCCTTGGTCCAAGCACATGCCCAGCTGAAAGAACTGGGAATCAAAGTGACTTATAACGATTTGGCTATTCGCGCGTGCGCGCTCGCTTTGAAAGGGCATCCCGTGATCAATAGTGGCTACAATTCTGTGAATCAAACTGTTATCCAGTTCAAAACAATTGATATTTCTATCGCTGTGAGTGTTGAAGGAGGGTTAATAACTCCGATCATTCGTCATGCCGACTATAAAAATGTCGTCGAAATTTCTACAGAAGTGAAAGCGTTAGCCCGGCGCGCTAAAGAGGGAAAGCTTGAAGAGCACGAATATAAGGGAGGATCATTTACAGTCTCTAATTTAGGGATGTTTGGTGTCACTGACTTCCAAGGAATCATCAACCCTCCGCAAGCCGCACTCATTGCCATCAGCGGCATTAAAGATGCCCCCGTTGTTAAAGAGAGCAAAATCGTTCCCGGCAAGCAAATGAATATTACGCTTTCGGCCGATCACCGCGTTATTGATGGTGTCGCTGCCGCTGAATTCGTCAATACAGTGATGTACTTTTTGGAGAATCCCCTATCTCTTGTTCTTTAAAATAAATATTTACATTAACTTAACGTAATCTTAATCTTTAATTTATTTCCTCTTAATTAGAAAATTTCATAATATCCTCGTTTTTAATATATAGACCATATGTAAAAAAAGGAGAATCATTATGGCAATACGTCAAGTAGTAGGACCTGGAATGGGCCAACCAGCTAGAGCTGGAATGGGCCAGCCAGCAAGAGTTGGAGGATTTGCGGGAAGAAGTGCAGTTCCTCTCCATAACAGGCCTATCTTTTTGGGAAATCCGCTTAGCTTTTTATTTATCCCAAGATTATCGAATCCAGCAGCGACAGTTGCGTTTGTTGCATCAGCGATATTGCTTACCACAGCATTAGCTGTCGGCTCACTAGAACTTTTAGTGGCAGGTGTTGTCGCAGGTGTTTTTAGCGCGATAATGGCATAGAGTAGGTGGGACACAATAGTGTCCCTTTAATTTCATAAAAATGCATTTATTCCCTATTGTATAGGATAAAAAAAATATTCAAGGAGATAGAAAATGATTAGAAGTGGTGTACCAGCAAGAAGTATGGGAGGTGGAGGCAATCACGTACCACGCGGCGGAGGCGGTTATGTAGCACGTGGCGGTGGCGGCGGCGGCGGCGGCGGAGGAGGTCGTGTAGCACGCGGCGGTGGCGGAGTAGGTTTTGATTTTAGTAGTCATAGCGGACCCTCACGTAGTAGAAGTGTCGGATTTGAAGGCGATCATGTAGCGCCTCGCTCACGTGGAGATGCTGGATTTTTTAGTGGGGCTTCTAGTAGAAGAGCCAATCCGCAACAGACCGTTTTGGTAGATGATCATGTTTTACCGAGCACAGGTTCCAGGGCTAGAGGAACAGGTTATGTGAGTGCGAATAGTGATAGCCGTCTGTACGCTGATGGGCATCAAATAGCTGGTGAGCGTTCTCAGTGGAGAGGGCGAGACATCTTTGCAGGGTGGTCGGATTGGCATCCCTTTGATTCGATATATAACCCATTTTCGTTGAATCCAGTGCAATACATTTGGTCAAGACCAGCTGTTCATATTCAAGCGAACGTTGATGGGGGAAATTATAGATCAGAGGCGAGTGGAGGTAGTGCCGGCAAGGTTGCCTTAGTGGCGGCTGCGGTGCTGGTTACTGCAGCACTTATCGTTCAGTCGCCCGGCTTATTATTGACAGGTGTTGTGATTGGAGCTGTTGGGTTAGTTACCATATAATACTAGGAATAACATAAGCGTCCTGTTAAATAGACCAGCGACGCTTATCTAATTCTCTTTTAGCAATACTTGCTAACTGCTCGCTTGGTTGTGGTCTAAAGGTGTCGATTTCTAAAAAAGTGTATTCATGAGAATGATCAAGGGCTCCAATAACGGTATGTGCGACTTCATCAGTAGAAAGCCAATGCGGTTGTGACGCTCCCCATTGACTTATTGCACCCGGTGTGTTAATCAAGCCGGTATTGACTTGGACAATGCAATGAACACTTGGGTTATTCATCCAACTTTGAGCACAGTGTTCTTTCATTCTGGAAAAATCCTTATTTCGACTTCTTTCATCGTCTTTTCTTTGAGCTGAACCAAGAATGACAGGCACGATTCTTATTGACGCACCTTCTTTATTGCGCTCTTTTAGTTTTTGACACACTATTTCAGTAAGTCTTTGTAAGTTTCTTTCATACACGATATTTGTAGCTTGGAATTTTTTTTGATTAGCCTTTATTCTCGTATTTACCTCATCTATTGTCGGCGGTCTTTCAGCTTGTCCCTCTTCTTTGACTGGTCTGAATGTGTCTAATTTTTGGTTAATGGGATCTAGTAGTAAAACGTCAAGTTCACTTTGATTTTTTACTTCGATTAACTCTTGATCGAAGTAGTAAAAGCCAACGTTATTCACTACTTGGATCTCCTCGAAAGTGGCATCTTGAGGGATGCCGTCTAAAATCTGTTGAGCCATAGCATCAAGTTTTTTTTCATGTGCTTCATGATCTTTTGGGGATAATACTTCGGTCGCAAGGCAGTTGTCTCCTGCTATTGTGTCTGTATGCCCGCTTGCCGGCTTTGGTTGCTGTGTTTTTGTATCAAATCTTGTAATTCCTACTGTATAAACACCCTCTTCATGAGATGAGTCTAATAAAGGGGTTGCTACCCCTGCATTTGCACCTGTAACAATTCTTAAGGTTCTTTCCGGTAAAGTTTTTGTGTGAGGTGATATTTTTTCACTCGCATGGAGTACTGAGACAGCGTGAGGATAATTTTTGACATCCGGAGTGCGATGTCTGTAAGTACTTGGCATTCGCATTAAATGCTTCACGGATGTTCTATCTGATATTTTCCAGTTTGTATACTCGACAGGACCTAATTGTGGCAAAATGAACGGTCTGGATTCACGAGGTTTATGGGAATCATCAGCTTGCCTGCGAAGTAGAATCGCTTGTTTAGGGGATTTAGAAGCTGGTTCATGACGCCTTCTTATACTGCTGCCGATTGCTTCTCGAACTTTTTTCAGTTTTTGTTTTAATTTAGACATTCTAGTTTTCACTGCATCAGCCTCTGATGACGCCGGAGAAGGGGATCTTGTTTCGTCAAGATTAAATTGTCCGGATACTTTTGATACTGTGGTGTCGCCATACTGAACATTCTTGTCCGTGATAACTACAGAATGATTGTTTATCAGACCCTCATAAACAGTCTCGACATAGCTGCTAAAATCTTCGGAAGTGGCAAAATTGGCACTTGTCTCCGGACCTTTCCACGCTTGTTGAAGGATCTGAGCCAATTGCTCTTTTTCTTTGGTGCTAAGTGTTTGTTGTTGAATACCAGTGTTAAACTTAGTGAGTTCGTCGCAATACGAGGCGATGATATTAACGTCAAAACTGGCATCAAAATCTCCAACTTTTGTCATTATCCCCCCCGAAATAAATGACAGTTCTGTTAAGAACAGAATGTTGATTTTAACTACATCACTATTATACTAATTAATTGACTCTATTGTCAAATTAGTTAACATATGTTAATGTATAGTAAAGAAAGGTATGGGTTATTTTATTCTAAGGGAAATATTGGACTTGAATATAAAATGGTTAGGTGAGGTGTTAGGAGACTAAGCTTCCTTTTTGAGAACTATTTTTTCGAGGGTGTTGATTTTTTTGATATATTTTTCAATGTTGCGCAAGTAGACGGCGTTACGATTGTAATCATCTAGGGTGACAGCAGGGACGCCACCATATTTTCCTGGCTTAAGAAGAGACTTTGAAACTCCGGTGCGAGCCGTCACGATCACGCCGTCACCGAGTTTGATGTGACCGTTCACGGCAACTTGGCCGCCTAAGACGACGTGCCTTCCTGTACTTGTGGAGCCGGCAATACCGGTTTGTGAAACGATAATGTTATCTTCACCAACTTCAACGCCATGTCCGATTTGAACGAGATTGTCGATTTTAGATCCTCTTTTGATGCGGGTTTCTTTAAATCGGGAACGATCAATTGTGGTATTTGCACCAATGTCGACATCATCTTCAATAGAAACGATTCCAAGCTGCTTGAGGTGTTGGTGATGACCCTTTTCATCCGTTGTATAACCAAAACCGCAAGAGCCAATGACTGCTCCCGGCTGAATAATAACTCGATTGCCTATCGTACAGCGCTCGCGAATGACCACCTTAGCATGGAGAGTGCACTGTGCTCCAATTGTGCTGTTGTGTCCAATCGCACAGTGTGGCCCTATGGTTGTCCCTTGACCAATCTTGACATATTGGTCAACAACAGCGTATGGACCTATTGTGACGCCTTCCTCGATTTGGCAGCTTTCATGGATAATAGCGGTGGGATGAATGCCTTGAAAGGCTGAGGTTAACTTAGAATCTTGACAAAAGGATTCGATTGTTTTTTGGAACGCAAGCGACGGCGATGAGGTGATAAGGTAGTTGCGTCCTTCAATAAGGGGAGTCTCTTCGTCGACAAAAAGGG
This sequence comes from Chlamydiota bacterium, assembly GCA_021772355.1. Classification (GTDB taxonomy): domain Bacteria; phylum Chlamydiota; class Chlamydiia; order Chlamydiales; family JAJFMB01; genus JAJFMB01. The sequence goes on from JAJFMB010000090.1 coordinate 10,002, forward strand.
CGCCTGCTTTTGTGAGTTGCAACGCATTTTTGTAGCGCTGTCGATCAAATTTAGGCTGTGAAAAAAATGATATGGCAGAGGGATTAGCGGTATCGAGGTCAGCGTAATGCGTGATGTTGTAGTTGGGATCACCGACGAGTCGGGATTCGGTAAGGTCTGCGATTTCTTGAAGTGTTTTTTTCATCGAGTAAAAAAGGGGATGCGTTTAAACATCCCCATACATATTTAAGCGGTCCTATAGAGGACAACCAAACTAGTTTTTGTTTTCTTTTTCGAAGTCTTCATCCATGCATACGATCACTTGATCAGACACATCTAGATTTGTGCTGTAGAAAAAGGCACTTTCTTCGTTAACGATTAAATCAATGTTGTTCTTTTTTGCAACTTTATCAGCAGCTTTATTAAGAACTTCTGTAATTTTTTGTACGATTCTGTAGTTTGCTTGATTTAATGTTTGAAAGTATTGGTTTTGCTGTTGTTGCAATTCTTGGCTAAGAGCACGAAACTTGCGTTTTAGCTCTGTTTCAGCTTCTGGAGAGATGCTGTCAAGATAGTCTGCATCTTCAAGCTTAGCCATCATGTCGTTTAATGTTTTTTCTTTTTCTTCAAGAACAGTTTCCATCTGCTTTTTAAGCGATTCAAAGGAACCTTGTTCTTGTTACCCAACTTTAGATTTTTCGACACATGTTTTAAAGTTGACAACATTAATTTTTGGCGCTTTTGCTTCAGAGGCTTGAACTTGTGCTCCGCACGCAAATGCAACAATTGCTGCAATAAATAGTTGATATAGCTTCATGTTAGTTTCTCCTTTTCGTTAACTTGTTAGAAACGGCCATCCACTTGTAGGAAGAATTTCTTTACATCGCCTCTGTTTCTTGGATTTAATGGATAACCCATACCGAATGTAAGCGGGGGTCCATTGCCCATAATGTAGAGGCGCATACCATATCCGACCGATCTAAAGATGCGTCCAATATGCCATTGCCTAGAGGATAAACTACCTGCATCAAAAAAGGCAAATGCATCCATCCTTTCATTGAGAATATAGGAAAATTCTGCGGAACAAAGCTGCAATGAGATACCACCGGCTGCTGCTCCATTCGGGAAGCGGGGACCAATTTTGTAATCGCGGTAACCACGAATCACAGTGTCTCCTCCCAAGTAGAGACGCTCATCCAAGGGGATTTCGTTGCGGTTTGTCCACGCTAATGGTTGCAAAAAGGCAACATCGCCTCGTAATTTGAATATTCCGCGCTTCATTATTGGATAGTAGTAACAATTTTTATAAGCTAAGCTGACGAAATTCACCTCGCCACCAAGGCCTGCAATTTCACCCTCAATTTTGGATTTTAATCCACGCGTAGGACGTTGTGGATGGTTGACTGAGTCATACACAAAGGAGACACCGACTGCTGAAGTTAAACTATGCAGTTTTGCAGCTTCGTCAAGTTCTAAGTCCGATTTGGTATTAAGTCTGACATGAGAGTTCTTGATGCGGTAATGCCACCCTTCTCTAAAAAACGGTCCAATTTGGTACACAGCATTGAACATGAGTCCATAGGATTCGATGTCGTAATCTTTTGAAATATAGCGAGTGGTCGTTCTGTCAAGGTTAACCCCAATGGTCCACTTTGTGTCCATGAAGTAGGGTTTCATCCACGAAATGACGTAGCTCGTGCTCTTATCACCGAGAGTTGCAGTAATGTGTGCATATTCACCGCCACCACGTAAAGAACGAAGACCATGACTGAAGATACTTCTGAATCCCTTAATGTTAAAGTTACGTTCGGTGATATTGGCACCACCAAAGATACTTTCTACGGTACTAAAACCCATAAAGAGACTGAAGTTACCGGTGCTGGTTTCTTCTACTTCTATATGAACATCGCGGAAATTATCACCAAGGCCACAAGGTCCTTCTGATCGAACTGCGTAGACGTTCACATTTTTAAAGTATCCAATGTTTCGAAGGCGCTCTTCCGTAATTCTCAAGCGACCGGAGTTAAAAGATTCTCCTGGTACAAGTAGGCATTCGTGCAAGATAACATTAGTTTGGGTCGAACAGTTTCCAAATACTTTGATTAACCCAATGCGGTATTGCTCCCCTTCTTCAATGGTGAACGTAAGAGAGTATGTCAACTGATCAAATTCTAAACGGGGCTCATAATCAACAAGTGTGTCGATATATCCTTTTCTGCCGTAATAATCCATGATACGGCGTGCCGTTTCGCGGATTAATTCCGGAGAGTAAGCGTCACCCTCTTTTACAAAAAAGATGCGACGTAGTTCATCTTCCGGGATAAAAGAGTTGCCTTGGACAGTAATATTTCCAATGCGGTATTTTTCCCCTTTGTCAGCCACGATATAGAGAACAATGTTTTTATCTTTTTTGGACTCTTTCACTTCAATGCGAACAGAAGCGTCGGCGTATCCTTTATCTTGTAAGTAGTTCAGTATTACAAATTCATCTTGTCGTACAGCTTCATCGTTATAGGTCCCTTCACCTGTCAGCCAGTTAGTGAAGATGTTGAATCGCTTTGTGACCATCTGTTCTGTGAGTTCGCTTGTTTCGCTATCGGTGAAGTTTACGAAAAAGATATCGCGCACACGACCTGATCTTCCTTCATTGACGGTAATCTCAATGTCGACTTCATTTGAATTGGGGTCGGGCATTACGGCATAATCAAGCTCTGCTTCAAAGAAACCTTTTTTAATGTAGTACGCTTTGAGTTTGTGGAAAGCTTGGTTAAATCCTTTGCGATCAAAAATAGAAAATAAAGCGACACCCAATTCGCTTTGCAGCTTTTTGGTTTGAATTTTGTCGTTTCCTTCCCAACGTATTGTACGGATGACCGGCTTAGGCCACACTTTCAGTGTAATGAAGATTTTTCCATTAACGAGATCGACCGTAGGTTCGACATGATCAAAATCCAATACAAGACGTTTGAGATCGCTGTCGAAATCAACCTGTGAGAAGAAACCGCTTTCTTTTGTTTTCATGCGTGCACGCACACCGGCTTCATCTGCTTCAGCATCACTCGGAACGTTCACAAGCGTGACATCAATTTTTTCTATCATCTGGTTTTCATATTGCGAAGTTTGCGCGGAAACAGAATCACAGCAAATTGACTGGCAAAAGAAGAGGATGGAAAAACAGGTTAGGAGTGTTGAAATACGGTTATTTGTCATAGGTATAAGCTCCCCTTGGAAAAGGAGTTATGTTATGAGATGATCGATTAAAAAAGCAACCCCATAAGAGATATTGTTAATCATTGGTCGCGAAAGACATCTTCCGTGGACATTAAATGATTAGATTTTCTCCTAGAGGGTTAAGCGAATAATACAAAGCGGTGTAAAAAGTTTCTGATTGCAATATCTTGTAAATCAGAAATCATTTATTCATTTTTGAAATAAGAATCATTAATTGCAAGTGTATGAACGCGGGCAGGCACTGGGAAGTTCCTCCACTCAATTTCAGCCTTTTTGCTTTTATGATGTTCAAGAAATTTACACTTCAAGTCAAAGACCTTTTGAAATTCCTCGCCTTTGAACATTCGACTCACAGAGCTTGTTCCTACATATTCAACAACAGTGATTTTCGCACCTTTCTTTGCCAGCCTTTCATAAGCGATCAACACACTTTTGAGAACAGTTTCATTTGGAAGGCCATTTAATGGAACGCCTGCGGCTATTGCATCAAATTGGATATCCTTATCAGCACCATCTTTTACACTCCATTCAGAGATGTCTGCTAAGTGGACAATCACTCTCGGATCATTTTCATATCTTTCTTTAATATACTTATAGAATCCCTCTTCAATTTCTACAACGTGCAACGTGTCATTCGGGCCTAATTTTTCTATAAAAAGGTCCGTAACAACACCTGTCCCGGGACCAATTTCTAAGTACTTGCGTGGGGTATTTGCATCGGCCATTGGAATGTGGCGGACCATTTTTTCAGCTACATATGTAGAGGTTGAGAATGGGGTTCCTGCTTCTTTATTCTTATTCATCCAACTAGTTACAAAAACAATCCAACCAGGTTGTTTTACATTGAAATTCATTCCAACCAAATTTAAAGCACTGGCTCCAGTATATAAAATAGTACCTGACACGGCTTGCATAGCACCTGACATGGCTTGCATAGATCAACTCCTGGGTTAAATTTTATTTAGTCCGTGAAGCTTAGATATATGAGTTCATTTTTTGCAAAGCATTTCAAGCCTAAGAATAGAAAAAAACAAAGGGTTCTAGAATTCTTTGCCCCCATAAGAGATATTGTAAATTATTTCTCCGGTGCTCATACTCACTATCAATAACATGTCTCTTTCTCTTTTTGTATTGGTTGTAGTCTTTTTGGGTATTGCTTTGCGGCAACTCTTCCGTATCCCTCTAAAAATCTGGGAGATGATGGGGATCGGAGCTCTTGTCGTTTTGTTCACGAGGCAAATATCACTCCCTTCAGCTTGGGAGGCTATTGAGTGGGATGTTATTTTTTTTCTCTTCGGAATGTTTGTTGTAGGGCAAGCTTTGGAGAGTTCCGGAGCACTCATCACATTTACCGAAAAACTTAAGCTTGATCAATGCTC
>JAJFMB010000010.1 GCA_021772355.1 Chlamydiota bacterium
TCACAATCTCAATGTCACTTTACCGGCCGGTTATCCTGAATTGATCAAAAATTTCTGTCAAACATACGCTAACCACATTTCTCCTCTTGAAGGTGTTCATGAACTTTTAAACTCTCTTTCAAGTCGCTACAAATTGGCCTTAATTACCAATGGACCCATGGACCTGCAGAATGCTGCTATTGATGCCTCAGGGATTCGCACCTATTTTGATACCATTTTGATCTCAGGAGACCCACTCGTAAAATTCCGTAAGCCAAACTCGGAAATATTCCAAATGGCGTTGAAAATAACAGATACGAATCATCAAGATTCGCTTATGATTGGGGATAAAATTGATGTCGATCTTGAAGGCGCAAAGAAGTTGGGCATTCACACACTATTTGTAGGGAAATCTGATGATGCCAGTGTAAACTCCATTGAAGCTATTCATCACCTTACCGCTCTACTAGAGAGGGATTTTTCATCAACTCACGATTGAGTTGAAAAGGCCAAGAAGCTATTGCTTCTTTTTCATACACTCAACGAAACGCTTGGCTTTTTGCTGTAGAATATCATTTAGCATATCCTGAATCTGTTTTTTATCTGTTACACCGTGGGCATACATGACATCGGAGAAAACTTCATAGAGTGTTTCTCGGAAAAGTTTGACTGCCTCTTGCTTTTGATTAGGATCTTCTAGGGGATTGGGTTGCATTTTGGAGGCTTTTTCCTCAACAAGGCGAATAACTTCTTCATCTTTTGCAGAAAGCTCTTGTTTAATAGCATCCCACTGATCTTTGGGGACATTAAACTTTTTAAGTGTTTCTAACACAAAAGGTTTTGGATAATAAGTCAGCAGCTGCTCTTTGGAGCATTCCTGCTCTGTCACAGCAAATGCTGAGACATTGATTAACATAGACACTAGAATTAACAAACCCTTCTTCATTCTGAAACTCCTTACTTTCCCAAAGCTTAAAAGATCTAATCTTTTTTTTCATCTAATTGAAGACAAGAATTTAAATATCCCTCTCTTTTTTCAAGAATATATTCGAACATTTGCCTGATGTCTCGGTCGTTAGTGATGTTATTAATTTGCATTGTTTCGTTGAAAATCTCAAAGAGAACGCTCAAAAACAAGCTTTTTGACTCCTCTGCATTGAAAGGATTTTCAAGGGGATTGGGCTTCATGCGCCTAGCTCTTTGTGTTACAATGTAGTTCACATCACGCGCTCGGTATTTAAGTTCGTTGTAGAGGCTATTCATCTGGTTAGTTGGAACACGATAAAGGTTAAATGCCTGAAGCACGGAGTCTTGCTGAAAAAAACTGTTTTGAATTTCGACAAAACATCCTGGTGAATCATCATAACCATGTACTTGAAAAGGGATAATGAGTAAAAGAAGGACTTTTAACAAATTCATTGCGATCACCTATTGTGTTCGGCCTTGTTGCATAAATATTACCTGGATCTTTGCACAAAAACAACTCACCTTTAAATGCTTGCGTTCTTGCAAATCTAAGTGTTTTTGCATCAAATCTCCTGGGCAATATTTATGCAACAAGGCCATTGCGTTCTATAACCCTTGATTAGAGAATCAAGTCATAATCAGGGTTTAACTTTTTTATTCATTGAGGTATCATGCACGAAATCCTTAATTTACGGAAATTTTTTCTGAAATGCTAATTGATGGCAAAGCGATTGCCGCAACGATTCAAAAAGAGATTAAAGACACAATCGAACAGCTACCTGGGCGTAAGCCTTGTCTTGCTGTAATTCTGGTTGGAAACCACGCTCCATCGCAAATCTACGTACGTCGCAAAACCGAGGCGTGTGCTGAAGTTGGCATCATCTCGATCAAGCGAGAACTTCCCCCAACAATTGCAGAAGACCATCTTTTGCAGGAGGTCAAGCAGCTTAATAACGATCCGGCAGTCGACGGCATCTTAGTACAGCTTCCTCTCCCCTATCACATCAATCCTATGCACGTCATCAACAGTATTGATCCTTTAAAAGATGTCGACGGATTTCACCCAATCAATGTTGGTAAGCTATTGAGTGGTGACCGCGATGGCTTTATCCCTTGCACCCCTTTGGGAATCAAAGTGATGTTGGAAAGAATGGAGGTCGAGGTAGCGGGCAAGCACGTTTTAGTAATAGGACGCAGTAATATAGTCGGCAAGCCGATGGCAGCTCTTTTGATGCAGAATCAGTCTTTTGGAAATGCCACGGTAACCATTGCTCATCGCCACTCCACTCAACTGAAGCAGCTTTGCCAAATGAGCGACATTGTGATCATTGCCATTGGCAAACCACATTTTCTAACTGCTGACATGGTTAAAGAAGGCGCTGTTATCATCGATGTGGGAATCAACAAGATAGCTGATTCGAGCAAAAAAAGCGGCTATCGCATTGTTGGCGATGTGGACTTTCCTAATGTGAAAAAAAAATGTCGCTACATCACTCCTGTTCCCGGAGGAGTTGGCCCAATGACTATCGCGATGCTTTTGCAAAATACTCTACAAAGCTTTCAAAACCAAGATGAATAGAGCGATTGCCGGACTTCTACTTTGCTTTCTTTTCAACAGCTGTCAATCCCCTCAAGAATCCCCTTCTACAACAGTATTTTCCGGCACGGCTATGACCATCGATTACAAAATTATCATTGGTCAACATATTGGTCCCCATAAAAAACACATGCTCGAAACTCTTATTTACCAGACTTTAGATGAAATTGATCGCGTGTATAACAAATGGAATCCCGAATCCGAGCTTTCACAACTCAACACTCTAGGCGCCTACCAAGTTGTCTCGATTTCTCAAGAAATGGAGCGGTTTTTGCACTTTACCCAACAGATTGTGAAATTGAGCGAAGGGCGCTTTGATCCAACGATAGAACCTTTACAAGCCCTCTGGAAATCACACCTCATCGAGGGCATAAGCCCATCAAAAGAGGCCATAGCCGAATTGATTCCTACAGTTGGCTGGGATAAAATCCACTTTGAAAATGGAAGATTTTTTAAAGAACATGAAAAGTGCAGTTTAGACTTAGGCGGTATTGCTAAAGGATATTGTGTCGATCTTATGGTTGAGCGTCTTTTGCAAGCAGGCTTTCCCAACACCTATGTTGAGTGGGGCGGAGAAATTCGCACACACGGTCAACACCCCACCAACCGCCCTTGGAAAATTTGCATCAGCAATTTAGGCGATGACAATCCTGAAAATGCTATTGCAACACTTTCTTTGTGCGACGAAGCAATTGCGACAAGTGGAGACTATCTGCAAAATTGGACAGTTGATGGCACAACTTACTGCCATGTGATCGATCCCAAAACATTCCAACCTTTAAAAATCCATTCCAACAGCATCGCAAGCACAAGCGTGATCGCTCCTAATTGCGCGTTAGCCGATGGTTTAGCAACAGCGGCAATGCTATTCCCTACTGTTGAATTAGCCTCTGACTGGGCAGTGAGCATTCAGAAGGAATATCCCAATACACAGTTTTGGATCATTAAAAGAGAGTAGCGCTAAGAATTAAGATTTTTTTTAGCATCTAGAGCGTGCTGTTTAATAGATTCATGCTCAGGCCTCTTACCTGCGTACATGATAGCAAGCTCTAAGGAAGCTAAAGCGTTACCAAGATCTCCCAACTCCTTGTAGCAAGCGGCGGAATGGAAGTGTGGAACCGGATTTTCTACGTTAATTAATATAGCCGTCGCATAGGCGATAAGCGCTCCATCATATTTGTGGGAAAGCTGTTCACACATGCCCAAGCCGAGCCAATAGTTATAAACATAAGGATTTAAGGTTGTGAGAAAAATAAAAGCGTCACCAGCTTCCTGATACTGCTGATGCTGAAAAAGCTTATAGGCCACTTGATAAAATTTTTCCATCGTCTCAGGTGTATAACCTATGATTTCCTGCAGAACCTTTCCCTCGTTGATTTTCCGACGCAAAAGCTCCGGATCTTTGAGTTTATCCAAGGCATCTTTAGGAATTCTAAATTCTTCCATTTCCTCAAGAGGATCCATGTTCTTTCCCTTTACGGCTTGATGACATTTTTATCTTTAGGAGTCTGCTGCTCATTCTCTATCTCCTCTAAGATGAGAAGATAACCATGACCAAAGCGAGAACGAAATTCGTTCACATTTTCATAGATATGAGAGCGAACTTTCTGAGCATAGGTTTCAAACGGTTCTAAGTCTGTCTGATGTTCATCTTTCAAACTGTCTGTAATAACTTCTGCAAATTCTTCCATCGAACGCTCAAGTTCTGGATTTAGCCTATCGGCAATTTCTGCCTTTGATTTTTTCTTCACCATAACTTCTCCTCTTTCACTCAGACTTCATGGCGTTCTGTATAATTTCAAACAAAAGCCCATTCATTTTTTGATCGAACTGCTCAGAATTGACACTTGATCCAGCTTTGACACGAGCTAACAACGTTCGCTGTAAGAGAGCAAATGTAGCAGGATTATTTTTTAGATCTGTAATTGCATTTAGCAAAGCTCTAGGTGGTAAGTTTCCCGTTGCCTCTTCAATTGCTATTTGCAATCCATTAAGATCTCCAATTTTACCGGCCTTTCCCCCTTTTTCAGGAAGAGTCAATAATTCCGGTGGTGTTGGAGACGGCCCTTTTTTGGCAGGACCGCTAACCCCTCCCGACGATTCGGGCGGTCTTGGTTGTATAGCACCTGGCATACCACTTCCCCTTATTCAAATAATCTTTACCTTATTATATCTTACTCATGAAAAATTTCAAATCTTTTTATAAAAGTTAAAATAATTTGTTTTTATTATTAAGGTTGCATTAAAATTCATTCTCTATTAAAATGTAAAGAGTCGGTAAACTTCTGAATCGTTAATAGAAATATTGTAAAAGCGGATTTTCAGCGCCAATTGCTTGAAGTTTGAATAAGTACTGTACATATTAAATTATTTTAATCAATTGGTATTTAACACCTTATGTTAACAGTTCAAATCAGGAAAAACCGAATCTCCCTTGAAGATTACAATTATAAAAGGGATATCCAATACCGCCAATTCCTCTCCTCCCTCACAGTCTTTGAATCACAGATCTTACAAGAAATAGTTGACGGCTCCCTTACAACTACAGCAGAAAAAATTTCCAACAATATCGATGCTGACGAAAGCGCTATTCTTCCCTTTTTGGATAAACTTCATAAAATCCAGCTTATCCAAAGCCAAGATAAACTTATTTTTGTCGACAAAGAACTCCGTAAGTATTTTGAAGTTCATATCGCACAATTCGATGAAGATTTTAAGCCCAACCTAGAATATTTACACGGCCTTCTTCACAAGCTATCTATCCATATTCTTCCCAACTGGTATGCAATACCTCGTACTTCCGACGATATTTTCAGTTCTATCATCGATAAATACATGATCACTCCAAAAACATACTCTTCTTACTTAAAAGAGTTAACTTTTGACAGCACCACTCTTAACGCTATTTTTCAAGACGTCTACACGGCACCTGAGTATCAATTGAATGCCAAAGAAGTGATGCAAAAATACACCTTATCCCGCGAAGAATTCACGGAATGTATGCTATTGCTCGAATACAATCTTGTCTGTTGTACTAGCTATCAACAGGTCGATGATCAGTGGGAAGAAATCATCACCCCTTTTCATGAATGGCATGAGCATTTACTTTTTCAAAAAAGATCAATCCCTACGTCAATTACAAAAGCAGAAGAAATTAAGCGTCACCATTCAGAGAGCTTCGGTTTCGTTTCTGATTTGAATATCATCATCAATCACTTACAAAATCGTCCTCTTCCTGTTGAAGAAACAGAAAATGAACATACATTGTCAGAGTCTATCTCAACAAAATTGTTTCCTCAGCACTCATCTAATCATGTTAAAAATCTTGTAGCCAAAATCCTACAACTTCATTTAGCCGAAGTTAGAGATAACGAAATGCATGCCTTGCCAAAATCGGAAGAGTGGCTCGAACAATCTTTAGAAGAGCAAGCTATGCTCCTCTATCGCCACCCTTCATCCTGCTTTCGCCATCTTCTAAAGGAAAATTCCTTTTGCGATCGTGATTTAAGAGAAACAGAAAAAAATATGCGCCGTGTCCTACAAAGTGGCTGGGTTTATTACGACGATTTCATCAAAGGCTTTACCGCCCCGATTGGAGATACAGAAGCTGTCTCTCTCACAAAAAAAGGGAGACAGTGGCAATATGCCCGCCCTGTCTACAAGGAGCCTCAGCTTCAGATCATTAAACATACCATCTTTGGCCGCCTTTTCGAAGCAGGCATCGTAGCCACCGGTATTCATAAAGATAAACTCTGCTTTTCCATTACACCATTCGGAAAAGAAATCATCACCTAAACTTGAAATAGATTTAGTGAGACATGGCTAGGTTAATTTCATGGGAAGGCACAACAAAGTTATGCTCCTGGGTTGAGGTCAGAAAAACTTGCTGAAGATTAATAAGAGAATCGAACAGTTTTTGACGTCTGTAATCATCAAGCCCCATCGAAACATCGTCGAGAAGCATTAAAGGAACTTCATCAGCTAAACTTTTAAGACGTTCCCACTCGGCAAACTTGAGCGCAACAACAACACTGCGCTTTTGCCCTTCACTCGCATAAACTTTTACATCTTGATCTCCGATAGCAAAAACAAGATCGTCCTTATGCGGACCAACAAAGGTGAAACCAAGAAGCATCTCTTTTTGTCGGCAACGTGCAAATTGTTCTAAATAGTAAGGCTTGAGCTCCTTCTCTTTAGGAGCTCCACTCTTGTAAAAAAGCTGCAGACGTTCTTTTTCACCACTAAACAGGCAATAAAAACGCTCGGCACGCTCTTGCAACTCCACAACAGCCTTACGTCTTTGAGTTGTCACATAAGCTGCTGAATTCGCCATCTCATACTCCCAACTTTCGATCGT
>JAJFMB010000091.1 GCA_021772355.1 Chlamydiota bacterium
GACCGAAGATCAACTCGTTGCTGTCCGAGAAATCAAAACAGATATGATCTCGCCAAAACCCATGGACCGTCTTATATGCGGCGATGTCGGCTACGGCAAAACAGAAGTAGCCATGCGTGCAGCCTTTAAAGCCATTGTTGAAGGGGGCAAACAAGTTGCGGTACTTGTTCCCACAACCGTCCTTGCCATGCAGCACTTCGACAATTTTTGTGAACGAATGGGAAATTTTCCCGTCAACGTTGCCGTCCTTTCACGCTACCGCACTGCCAAAGAGATGCGTCAAACAAAAGAAAACATCGCCAAAGGCGCAGTGGATGTCGTCATCGGCACACATCGCATCATCAGCGGCGATATCGACTTCAATGACCTCGGCCTTGTGATCATCGACGAAGAGCAACGCTTTGGTGTACGTGCAAAAGAACATCTCAAAAAGATCCGCGCAGGCGTAGACTGTCTCACTCTTTCCGCAACTCCTATTCCCCGCACCCTCTATATGTCCCTTATTGGCGCACGCGATATGTCGCTCATTAACACCCCTCCACAAGATCGTTTACCCATCACAACCATCATTGCCGAAACTAACGACAACACCCTCAAAAACGCCCTCCTACGAGAACTCACACGCGATGGCCAAGCGTATGTCATCCACAACCGCGTGGAAACCATTTACGAATTTGCAAATCGGATCCAAAAACTCCTGCCACAGGCACGTATTGCAGTGTGCCACGGACAAATGCACGCCGATGAGAGCGACTCTGTTTTTCACGCTTTCAAAAGCGGCAAAGTAGATATTCTCGTGGCAACTACAATCGTGGAAAGCGGACTCGATATCCCCAACGCCAATACCATTTTGATTGATCGCGCCGACCGCTTTGGCATGGCCGACCTCTACCAATTGCGAGGACGCGTTGGTCGTTGGAATCGCCGCGCCTATGCCTACTTTCTCGTCCCTAAAAAAGCATCTCTCACTGAGATCTCCCGCAAGCGCTTAAACGCCTTAGCAGAGGCATCCGGTTATGGAGGAGGAATGAAAATTGCCATGCGCGACTTAGAAATTAGGGGCGCAGGTGATATTCTCGGCACAGAACAATCCGGACACGTCTCCTCTATCGGCTTTCACCTTTACTGCAAACTGCTCAAACGCACCATTCATGCCCTGCAAGGTAAAGGCCCTGGCATCATTCACGATATTAAGATGGAGTTTCCTTCTCTCAACGCCAGCCTTCCCGATGATTATATCAATGAAGTCAGCTTACGCATGGAAATCTATCAACGTCTTGGAGAGGCGATCTCTTGGGAAGAAATCGATAATGTCTGGCACGAACTTCAAGATCGCTTTGGAACCCCTCCCAAACCCGCCATTTGGTTGTATCACCTTTCCCGCATCCGCGTCTTTGCGGCTCAAAACAGCTTTACACTACTCAAACAGAAAAGACTTACCATTCACGTCGAAAGAAAGCATGGAAAAGACACAACGCAACGCAACTTTATCTGGAAGCCCCCTGCATCACCGGAAGAGTTTGAGGCATCTTTAATCAAAAAACTCAAACAAGAGTTTCATATATAATCGTCTATTCGAACTTCTCGAAACGACGCCTAGAACCTCGGAAAGCCCCTTTCACTTGCAACTTGAGAGCTTCTTCAATCTCATGCATGGTCCGCACACCGAGTTCCACATGCTCTTTGGTGTGTTTCAAAAACACCTCGCGAGAACTTTTCTTGGTTTTCACACCTTTTTTTTCCAAAGGAAGATCGGAGACAAGAAGCAAAGCTCCAAGAGGAAGCTTATGACGATAGCTCGCAATAAAAAGAGTTGCACATTCCATTTCAATTGCCTGAGGCCTAGTGGCAATCAGACGGTCGCGAAATTCCAGATTAAACTCCCAGAATCTCTTATTTGTCGTATGCGTAATGCCGACGTGATAAGCGACATTTTCATTTTCCAGCACTTGAGTTGCGACTTTCTGAATCAAAAAGTTTGCAAGCGCCGGAACTTCAGCGGGAAAATAAAAATCCGAGGTACCCTCGGCTCTAATGCTAGCCACAGGTGCAAAGTAATCCCCGACTTTGTACTGCCTTCTCAATCCTCCGCACATTCCCAATAAAAGAGTGGCCTTAATAGGCAAAAAGGCCAGTAAATCAACGACTAACGCAGCAGCCGGCGAGCCAATTTTAAAATCTAAAATGGAGATCTGTTCCTCAGGGGAGTGAGCGACCGAAAACATTGTTCCCTGCAAAACCGGTACGTTGCGCTCTTTTGCAAAATAATGCACATAGTCAGGAAAGTTCGTTAAAAGAAGATAAGGCTGAAATGCCGTCACTTCAGAACCTGAGTAGCGCTCCAAAGTGTCACGGGCTATTTGCTCCTCATCAGCAGAAGGCATATCCTCAAAAATTTCATCTTTTTTCATCTCTTCCTCCCACGGTCGATTTTGTCAGTGTAAAATACGCGTTGCAATACGGGCACTGTAGAAATTTTTTATACTCTCCAAGACAATCCTGGTACTCTTCGCGACTTTCAAAAATCTTACCACATTCAGGACAGCAATGATAGTGAAGGATGATGTTCCAGGTGTGATCATTTTTTTGATTCATCAACAACCACTTTTTTTACTGCTTTCGGTTTTTGATAAGCAACATGATGCGTAGTACCCCACCCATTTAGATCGTGCATCTCGCACCCCACAATTCCTTTACCCGGCTCAACACGGTTCTTAACGAGAGGTTTGTCTTTAGGATAATCGCGATACTCTTTTGGCCACATACACACTCCAAAAAATGATTTTGTCTGGACAGTCGGTTTAAGGTTATGTTATACTGATCTGCAATTTATTTGGAACAATGTCTATGGCACAAGTTAGCACAAACGAATTCAAAGCAGGTCTCAAACTAGTACTTGACGGCCAACCTTACACGATCATCAACAATGAATTTGTCAAACCCGGCAAAGGGCAAGCCTTTAGTCGAGTACGACTAAAACATTTGCTTTCAGGGCGCGTGATCGAACGCACTTTTAAATCCGGTGATAAATGTGAGATCGCCGATGTTCAGGAAACTGAAATGCGTCTCCTCTATAAGGAAGCTGACGGCGTCGTGTTTATGAATGACAACTCGTTTGAACAAGTCAAAATTTCCAATGAAAGCATCGGGGACACCATGTCATGGTTACTCGAAGATCTTCTATACGAGATTATATTTTACAATGGCGAACCCGTTAACGTAGAACCTCCCACTTTTATAGAAACAAAGGTTACAGAAACAGCTCCCGGCGAACGTGGAAATACCGCATCAGGACGCGTAATGAAACCCGCAACTATTGAAAGCGGTGCTCAGGTTCAGGTTCCCATCTTTATCAACGAGGGCGATATTGTCAAAATCGACACCAGAACCGGTGACTACGTCTCCCGCGTCAACTAATTCATCGTCCCGCTTAGCCATATTACGCGATCGCGCTCATATGTTCGCACAAGTGCGCCATTTTTTTTCGACCAAAGAAGTTTTAGAAGTCGACTGCCCTATCCTAAGCGCTTCAGCATCTATTGACGCCCATATCGATCTCATCACCGCCCACACTCAATGCTCCCCTACCCCCTGTTATCTCCATTCTTCCCCGGAATACGGCATGAAGCGCCTTTTAGCGGAAGGGATCGGCGACATCTACCAGCTCTCCCACGTCTTCCGCGATGGCGAAAGCGGAAAGAGGCACAACCCCGAATTCACCATGATCGAATGGTACAGGCAATCATTTTCTTATCAACAAATGATTGACGAGACCATGGACCTCATCACACTCTTCATCGGCAAACAGAAAAGAACACAACTCTCTTACCGTGATGCCCTCAAACAATACGCCAACATCGATTACGTCACCATGACAGAGCAACAGCTTTTACAAGTCATCCAGGAAAATAATATCCCCACCTACCCTCAGATCGAAGATGAAGGAAAAGATGCCCTGCTCAACGTGCTCTTAGGAACACTCGTCGAACCACATTTAGGAAGCGATGACTCCCTTTGCGCGCTCACATACTACCCTGCAACACAAGCAGCCCTAGCCAAGACAGAACAACATAATGATGAAAAAGTCGCACTAAGATTCGAAATCTACTACCAAGGCCTCGAACTCGCTAACGGCTATTGCGAACTCACCGATGCCGCCGAACAACGACAAAGATTTATAGAGTCAAACAACGAAAGAGTCAAACTCGGCAAAGACGCCTACCCCATCGACGAACACTTCCTCGCCGCCTTAGAAAAAGGCATCCCCGACTGCTCCGGCGTCGCCGTCGGCTTCGACCGACTCATGATGCTCCGCCATGGAATAACAAATATAGACAAGGTCATTCCCTTCAGTCCACCACTCCACTGATTCACCACTCTACCAATTCACTAATTCAACACCCCACTGATTCAACGGTCTACCAGTCTACTAATTCCACGGTTCACTAATTCCACAGTCTACCACTCTACCAATTCGCCACTCCACCACTCTACCAATTCACTAATTCAACAGACTAAAATGACTCCCCTTTTGTAAAACAAACACACACTTCCCTAATTAACAAACTTGGAAACTGCGACAGAAAACCCCAACGGAAAGTGGCTTTGTTGAAAAAGTATTTCCTGGGAAATTTGGTGGAAAAACGCTCCAGATTTGGATGATTGTCGTTCGCAGCAAATAGCCAAAGTGCTATTTGCAAGAACGCAAGCATTTAAA
>JAJFMB010000092.1 GCA_021772355.1 Chlamydiota bacterium
TTGGAACATATGTATTCTTCGCAGCAACATGTTGAACAGTTCTTTGAACAGAAGCTTTCTTTAGCTTTCTTACTTTCGATGGAGTCACTTTTTCTGTTGTCAAACCCTCTCGCAATTTCTTAGGTTCTACTTTAAATTCTTCAGCTTTGATAGCGTTTCTTAAAGCTTTTGCTTCTTGTTTTGCAACAAAAGCTTCCTGTCTTTCTTTTGCAGCAATAGCTTTTGCAGATTTAGCCTTTGCTGGGGCTCTTTGTGGCACACTAACCATTGGTGATGGTTGCTCTACCGGCTTTTCTTCTTTATTAGTTGCCGCTTTCAGCGCTGCGCCGATTGCGTAAGGGACTAAGCCAAGAACAACTGCAAAAACAGCAGCGATTGTCTTCAAGACTTCAACAGCAATACCTATTACTTTAGTTTTTACTTCCATTTGCTTAGAAGCATACAAACTTTTAATTTCTGCAGGTCCGGTATTAAGTTGTGCTTTTCCCCAATTGTAGGGTTTTTGCAACTCTCCACCGTAATGATTTACATTTGCTTTAATATCCATAACCAACTCCTTAAATTAAGTTATTAACTTTAAGTAAAGATAGTAACAAAAAGTATATTATTAGTAAATCAAAATTACAATTAAATTTATTTGTTGTATGAAGTAATAATTGTAAAAAAATTAATTGTAATAAAATAGCTTTTATTCCACTTACAGGTGTTTATTATGTCAAAAATGTAAACTATTTTTTTATTCAGCGTTTCATTAACAACAACTCATTAAACCCGTGATTATGATGGCGTATTAGTCGACACAGAACATCTCAAATTTTTAGTATAGAAAGAGAAGGTAATAAAAAAACGGGCTGTTTTCCCGGCAGACGAGTCGCTTTTTTAGCTGCTTTAGAATGACGAGATAGATTGATTTGCTACGAAGCCAATATCTTTACGCTATTGCTAAGGAGCAAAGCGAGCTAGATCAGCCTTCGCAGCATCTCATCAATTTCCTTATGTTGACGACATTAAGTTTAACCAGTCGGAGTTGAGCGGCTCGCGGAAAGAGGTTTGCTGGTCGATGCTAGTGTCTGTGTGCGGGCTGTTGGGGATGGCGTGGCGGTCCCAGTTGTTTGTTTTCCATAGCGCGGCGAAGTGCTTCAGTTTGTCCTTATCGTCGATTTTTGCGGTGTCGAAATTGTGCTCTCTTAGTAGCTCGTAGATCGCATCGGCGTCTTTTCTCGTCAATCCTGTGACCAGGGTCTCTGTGGCTTTTTGCTCCAGCAATTGAGAGGCGAGCGGGCTGTTAATCGCATCCTGCATCTCTTTTAGGGAGCGGTGCGCGGTGACGCTGACGCCGCCGGCATGGATGCGCCCTCCAAAGAGATCTTGTTTTGCCGAGGTGAGATCATTTCTGGCGATATTGCTCAAGATGATCTGTCCCTCTCCGCCGTCGCGCGCCGAAAGGAGCCACGCAAAGATGGAACGCAAACGATCATCTGTTTCGGGATGCTGGCGGTAATTTTTAATACGCTCCATGATCAGCTCGATCTGCTTTTCATAGTACTCTTCAAAGGTGAAAGGGGATTTTTCTCTGCGATAGGTTTCTTGCAGCGAGGCTTTGAAAGCTTGAGAATTTCTAAGATCTTCTTTGGCAGGATTGGCAATCCCTTTGCCTTCTAGAAGTCCTTGCATACCTCGCTCAAAGGCAAACCAGGTATCCTCTTTTTTGATAGAGGCAAAGGCTTTCATGTTGATATCGCCAAGCAGAGTGTTTCTCAAAAAGAGATGTCTGAAGGAGTCGAGGCAGTATTGGTTGGCGAGGTGCTTGTCATCTGCTTTAGGCAGAGAAAAGCCCAGGATCTCTTCGGCTGCTTGCCAAAGTTCAAGGACATTTTGTTCCTCTCCGGTGAAGTAAGGGGTGACGACATCGACGTAGCGCGTAAAGGCTTCGCTGTCGCACGGTTTGCCGGTCATAAGTTCAATCGCTTTTTTCCTCACCGCCAAGGTGTAGAGAGCCTCGGGGCTGTCTAAGCTGATGGTAGTTTTAATGGGTGGCAAGTAGTCCTTCAGCCATCTGGCATCATATTCCAGAATGGCAGAGCTTTTCCTATCCTCTTTGCGATACGCAGCGACCTGCTCCTTCTTATCGATAATACGGCCGTTAAAGCAGCGAAGTCCTGAGGGGTTGCCGATGGCATTAACCGACAGGGCAAACTGCTTCTCGGGGATGCCTTCAATGGCTCTTAGCTGATCTTCGGCGCTTAAGGAACCGATATGAATGACCGGAGCTTTCACGTTGTCCGGCAGCTTGGACTGTCCGATCAGCACAAAGAAGCCTACGCCGTCGGAAATTTGCTCTTCGCGGTAAGGCTGGAACGTACGGGTATCATAGCTTGCCCCAGGCTTGTCATTGTTGTTATCGATGGCATTCGCGTGGAACGTTTTCACCACTTCGCCTCCTTTGAGAACGGAAGCCGACTGATAGTACCGCTTGCTGCGGTCTTCTGTTTTTTCATCGTAGCTGGGGTGGCCGACGACAACGACGAGATCCTTGTCCAAGCGCTTGGCATAATCGGCAATCGAGTGCAGCATCAGGTCAATATGCTTGCTGTGCACGCGTCTTAAGTTGTCGCCCAAATCGCTTCCCACAATATCCGGGATAATGATTTTGCGATCCCCTTTGGCATAAGCGTCCGCAATGGCTTGCTTTGCTTTAAAGACGTTGCCCGCCATGTCTCTTGCTTTAATTTCCAGAGGGGCGCCGGCAAAGCCGTTAGAGCACTTCTCAGGGGCCTTTGTCAGTTCCGGCTCCCTAATGGCCTCTGCATAAGGCTTTAGTCTCGCCTGAATTTTTGCATTGAGAAGCTCAGGTTTTTCGGCATACCGTTTGATCAGGACTTTCAGGTCTTTAGGATCCTGGTTCGACCAGATCGCCCCTTGCAGCATATTTTGAAACTCGGGATTAAGGTATAGGTTTTTCCGTAGATCTTGCAAGTCTCCTTGGATCATTCCCTGTTCATGCAATAGCTTCAGCAAGAGGTCGGCGCGCTCCCACTTGATCGCATTGTCGATGCCGGCAAACTCAGTTCTGTTGTTGGCGTGATGATCGACAGAGACATCGGGGTTTGTCATTTGCCATGGCGCTGCTCTTCGTTTGAATGCAGCGAAAAACCACTGCCGGTAGACTTTGTCGATCTTGGAGTAAATCGTCCAAGGGGAATGGCCGTGGAAGAGAAGATGGTCTTTGAGATGCTCATACACTTCGGCCATCGACACAAAGTGGGCGCCGTTTTCCGAAAGCTTAAAGAGCTGGTCTCCCACCAAAGAAAGCTCGAAATAAGACATTCCGTAGCTATCCTCGTCGGTTTGCTGCGAGAAGAGAAACTTAGAATCATTGCCCACCTGCTGCAGTTCGGCTGAAGGAGGTTGTCCAAATGTGTTCACAATAGACTTGATCGGTTTAATCTCTCCGGCAAATTGGGTAGGATCTTTAAGACCGGCTTTCATAAGGTAAGCCATTTCCGCCAGAATCTCGATTTTTCTTAAACCGGCAGTTGATGACTCTTTACCGGCGTGAAGATCTCCGATATAGGTGGTATATCCCTGTTTTCCTTCATCAGTATTAGGATTCGAAGTGGGCATAAGGCCGTATTGATAAGCAATTTCCCAGTTTTTCGCTGCTCTCACCCGCGCTTGGATATTTTCAATTTCCAAGCCGGTGGCAGAGTGTAGCCAGTTGTGGACTTTAAACTTCTCTAGAGAGACATTATCGGGATGAACAAGGGTGTAAAGTTCTTGCCTTAACTCCTCGAATAATTGTTCATCAATGGCGATATCCATTTTAATATGGGCAATGGCTGCATCCACATCTCTTTCTGTCTCGGGATGGATCTCTTTTCTCGCCTCTAATTCGGCTATTTGATCCAGTCTGTCGGATTTCTTGCCGATGTTGAGAATTTGGGTATAAAGAGAGAGGATGTTGATCCTTTCCTCTTCTGTAAAAGCATTGAGATCGATGCCGCTTTCCAGCAGCAAGGCGGTTTTAAAGTCAACGTCGACGTTTCTGACGTCGAAGTCGATGCCGAGTTCCTGAGCCAGGGAGCGGGCAGCTGTTTCTGTCTTAATGGAGTTATTGTCCGTTCTTAAATAGGAGGCTTTGACCAGGTGAAAGACGATCAGCTTTGTGAGCAGGGAGATATCGAGCCCTTTATTTAGGCGTAAAAGATCCGCTACAGTTTTCACGCCCTCAAGGTTGAGCTTCTGCATCTCGTCATCTCTAAATCTGGCTAAGAACATCTCGCGATGGAAGGGTCTGTCCTCTAACCTAAGCTCGTCGATCATCGTTTCTAAAGAATTCTCCACAGAGCCTGTCTCCTTCACAAGACCTCTAAGCCTGAGCTCAAAGGCTTTTGCGCGGATAA
Source organism: Chlamydiota bacterium (assembly GCA_021772355.1). GTDB lineage: Bacteria > Chlamydiota > Chlamydiia > Chlamydiales > JAJFMB01 > JAJFMB01. Next base: position 4,404 of record JAJFMB010000092.1, read on the forward strand.
TTGCCGTATGGGCCGAGTCAAATCCTCCGCTTTGCGAGATATAAAATCCCGAGTAATGCTTGCTGTTAGGCTTGAGCGGGCTTCCCTTGGGAAATGCTTCCAAATGCTTCAGCAGGTTGCTGTAGGCGTATTCCGCTTCCTGGTAAATTTTGGGATAGATATTTCTGGTTTGATGGCCAAATTTGATATTGAGGAGAGTTTTGCCGGAATAGTAGGGAGTATTGTTGATGATTTTGGCAATCTCTTCCTGCCCTTCTTCTGTTGCCCAGTGGGGAACATCCGAGGTTGCAATGCCGTAGTGATAGGCATTTAACAGGTTGACAGAGACACCCTCTTTGTTGATTTTGGCTTCCAATGTGGTGCCGTCATAAGAGATGGAGCCTCCTTGAGGGCCATTGTGGTTGATGTAATAAACGAGCTTCTCTTCATCAATTCCCATTTCTTCGCGATAGGCTTCTCCCACCAGTTTGAGCATCTCTCCTCGCGTTCCGATTTTGCCCGTTGCGCTAGGACTTCCGTTGGGAACTAAAATGATGTCTGATTTCTTAAGTTGCTTGAACAACATGCTGTTTTGCTTGATATCGTCTTTGATTTTCTTTTCCCACGCGTCCTTTTCTTTACTAAGGCGGCTGCGATCAAAATTATTTTTTAGTTCGCAGTACTTGTCATGGGTCATGGGCTCGTCGCCCGCATCCTCTTTAATTAATTGATTTTCCTTTGCATCCAAGTCTCTGTTCATAGCGCCGATCAAATCGGTTCCGGTAAATATCTCTTCGCAGATCGCAAGAGAGACCTTTTTTCCTTCAATCTCTACAGCGCCATCGGAAAAGATGGAGTTCTTCCCTTTCTCATAGGTATAGAGCTGGTTTAACAGATTAATTTGGGTACCCGCTTCACAGGGGACAAAGTAGCGGTTTTCATACTCGACGCCTCGATTCGTGCCGATATTATTGGCGAGCTCTTCCTTTCCTTTGATTAACTTGATTTCCCCTTTGCTGATCAAAGCGTGCAAAATGACCCGCTTTCCGGAAGTGGTATAATAGGGGAAGCCCACCGTTACAGAAACATTGTTGGTCACTTTTAAAATCTTTTCTAGTGAATCCTCGATCTGGCGGTTAAATTTGACCACTTGAAAGAGGTCGCCGCAGTCATAGGCCGTCAAGGACATCTCTGGGGTGTGGATGATCAGGTGTTCGTTCTCATTGTCATGCTGAGCGGTAATTTCGTTGATCTTATCGATAATCGTTGCCGTATTTTTCTCAATTTCCATCGGAACGAGATGAGGAACGAAATTTACTACCTTGATCACTTTTCCAGGTGTACTCGTCGGCGATAGCGTTGCAGTTCTAATGAACTCTGCCGCCCTTCTAAAAGGCGTGGCGACGCAGTTGGCAACGGCTTTAAAGCAGGCGGAGATCTTATCCCACACTGCCTGGATGCCACTAACAAAGCCTTCTTTGAGAACCTTGAACCGACCTTCTAGTCGGTTGACACCCTCACTAATCTTTTTTCTAATGTCTTCTATGGAATTTACAGTTTGATGGCTTAGAGCATGTAATTCATGAGATGGCATAAACAACCTTAAATTAATTAACAAACAAAAAAATATAAATTAAAGGTTTTTAATTATCAATAAAAAAGAGAGTGGTAAAACTAATTTTAATTTAGTAATCTGTTGTGATTAAGCTAAGGAGTTTCTTTCATTTAGAGGGATTTTCTCTAGAAACTTTTTCAACAAAGCCTCTATAGTGTGACGTTTGTCAAATACTTTACAGGCGGTTAAAATGCTAAAAATTAGACTCTTTATCTTATTTATTTTTTCCTTCAGCGTATCGTTAACAGCAGCTCCTCAGAAGGAAATCAAAGCGATAATATTTGATTGTGATGGCGTATTAGTCGACACTGAATACCTCAAGTTTTTGGCCTGGCAAAAGGCTCTTGAAGAGGAAGGTGTTACTTTCACTCTCGAGGAATACATGCCTTTAGGAGGATTCTCATCCAAAAGAATACTTGATGGCATACGCAATCAAAAAGATATTTGCATTCCAGAGGAAGTGATCGCTAAAAAAAATGCGCTCTACAGTGCAAGACAAAAACAAGGAGTCCCTCCCATAGAGGATATGGTGATCATAGCGAGACAGCTATCTGAAAGCAGAGAGCAGCTAGGTATTTGCCTAGGAATGGCTTCATTTCCTTCTCACCCGGAAATTAAGCAAAATTTGTGTCATATTAGCCTCGAACATGCCTTCGATTTTGTCATCTCCGGAGATGACGATTTATCAGATTATACCGACCCTGAAGGAACGAATAAGCCCAAGCCCTATATTTACCTTGAAGCGGCCAAAAGAGCAGGCGTCAGCCCCTCTAGCTGTCTTGTTTTTGAGGATAGTGCTGCCGGAGTCACAGCCGCTGCAGATGCAGGCATGATGGTGATAGCCGTTCCTAATCAATATACCCTTCATCAGGACTTCTCTAAGGCAGCAAGAGTAGTGACTGACTATGCTGATTTGAAAGAGCTTAGCTTTCTGGATTCTCAGTTTCTTCTTCCCTAACTTCGGGAATAGGGGGGACAGTGCGCATGACCATATCAAGCGCTTGAAATTCGCCAAGGACTCGGTCAATATCCTGCATGATCATCGGTCTGTCCTGGTGCTTTACGATCTGCTCTAGCTCCATCACCTCTTTGAGGTCGAGAAAAGGTTGAGTTAAGTACTTGATACTCGTCTCTTTATCTTGGCGAAAGGCCTCCTTTGCGATCTCCTCTAACTGACTGATCAGTGTAAAGAAAGGAACTTTTAGCTCTTGGTAGGTGATGTCAACATCAGTGATAACGGTCTTTGCAACGCTAATTAATGTACAGCTTGCGTGGTCAGCGATAGCGAGCATACCGCCATCTTGTGCGCTTTTAGTACACTTTCCAACATATTGTAGCGGATAACTCATCACAGACACATCATACTCTGCCGCGTGTACTGTGATTTTTCCTAAAACATTGATCAAATGGCTGCAAACGGGATCGAGGTGAGACTCGACTGCCTTATTATTAACAAGTTCCAGTCTTTGCATAAGATAAAAGAGAACATAGCTCACCTTATCAGAAACTTCGTCAGGAGAAGCCCCTTGATGGGCAATGCTTTTGCGCGACTTAAGGTAATTGTCTGCAATAGTAGGCATCTGACTTAAAGAGTGATTGGCAAGGGAAGTACTAGAGCGCAAGACAGCTTTTATCGACATTTCTGCTAGAGCATCAATCCAATGGCAAAGCTCAGCCTCATCATCCTTTTGGATACTCTCTGTAGCTTGCTGAACAAAATAGGAGATCACAGAGAAGGGATTCAAGTAGCCTAAAATTCGTTTAAGAAAATGGATCAATACATCAATGGAAATTCCCAGCAAGATAATCCACACCGCTAACACTATGCTTTTATCGAAGATGTTGAGATACATTAGATCAATTGCAATCACATAGGAGAGCAGAGGAAAAAACAGCAGCCAAAAGTTGATGAAGCGCACATGGCGATCTCGCTTAAAGAGCTGCATGATTCGGGGAGTGAAGTCCCGTTCTGCTTTTTGCAGTGGTGACCACGCCATCGCAAGAGAGAAGTTCCACACTAAGACAAATAAACTCGCTACAATGATGAGTGTTATTCCCATCATATTGCTATCGGGTACGACCTCTGTTTCATAGGGATTGAAAATCAGAAAGAGGAAAACCAGAATAGAAAAAAGGGTAGCGTACATAACGATTGAACTCCTATTAACTTTCTAATATAACATAATAGTTATTATGAGCGAGATATTCCCACTATTTATTCTACTCCTGATTCTATGTATGATCATCTCGATTGTCTGGTGGTCCTATCGCAATGGGATTTCCCCCATGCCCACTTCGAGAAAAGTCAAAGAGGCGCTGCTGAGGATGGCACCTAAAGACTTGGAAGGAACGCTTTATGATTTAGGCTCAGGCTGGGGAACGTTGGTGATTCCCCTCGCAAAACGATATCCTCAATGCCAAGTGATTGGTGTTGAGAGCTCTCCTATCCCCTACTCCATATCATATTTTAGAAAAAACCCCAATAATCTCCGGCTGTTAAGAGAAGACTTCTTTGCAATTTCTCTAGAAAATGCCACAATGATCGCCTGTTATTTATATCCCGGTGCGATGCTAAAGTTGCGGGACAAATTTGAAGAAGAGCTGCACACAGGGGCATGGGTGATAAGTCATACATTTGCTGTTCCGGATTGGAAACCTCTACAAACAGTTACTGTTAATGACCTCTATCATACCAAGATCTATCTGTATCAAATAGGAAAACATCATGGATGAACGGATCGTCCCCTACCTTAAACAGTTAAGAAACAAAATCATCAATGCTTTTGAAGCGTTTGAGCCGGAAAAGAAATTTACGCGCACAAACTGGGACCATCACACCGGAGGCGGTGGAGAAATCAGCGTGATTCGTGGAGATGTCTTCGAAAAAGCCGCCGTCAACTGGTCCGGAGTTTCCGGAGAGACATTTCCCATGCAGGATGCAACAGGCCCATTCTTTGCCACGGGTGTAAGCCTTATCACCCATATGGTCAACCCCCACGCCCCCACAGTACACATGAACATCCGTTATATCAAAGCAGGTGATCGCGAATGGTTTGCAGGCGGTTACGATTTAACGCCCATGGGCTTCCCTTACTCGGAAGACACCGCACACTTCCACACAACTGCCAAAAAGGCAATTCCTGACCACTACGATAAGTTCGCGCAAAACGCGCGTGAGTATTTCTACATCCCCCACCGAAAAAAAGAGCGTGGCGTCGGCGGCATTTTTTTCGATCACCACAACACCGGCGATTTCGAGAAAGATTTCCATATGTGGCAAACAATCGGAGACACCTTTCTCGACGCAATTATCCCCCTCTACCAACAACGCACACAACAACCCTTCACTGAACAGGACAAAGAAACCCAGCTTAAAGCCCGCGCTCACTACGTTGAATTTAATTTAATCTATGATCGAGGAACTAAGTTCGGCTTTCAATCCGGGGGCAACCCCGAAGCCATCCTCTGTTCCATGCCCCCTGCGGCAAAATGGTAATCTAATAACTATGTTGAAGTTGTTATTACAACTGCGACAGCAAAGAATGCCGAGTATCATTTATTTCGTGCAACAAAACTTAAAAGTGATATAGCGTGAGCCCAAAAGGGGGGGATCATGAATAGATTGTTTATTGTGCTGTGCTTGCTTTCATTTAGTTGCCATGCTAAGGAAGCTGGACTGGTTCGAGTTTATTGCGAACCGCAGTTTGGTGCTGTTCACGATTTTATTCTGGATCTGGATGATCAAGATAACATTGCTTGTTTGATTCGGCGGAGTGATGAGAGCCAAACCACCTTTTCCACTGCGCAGCTACAGGAAAGCGATGTTTCTATAGCTAACACTAAAGGAAAAGACGTTATCTTAATTCACTGCCCCGATTACAACCAGGAAATTGGGGGATTCTTCGTCCTTAAGTTTTTACACAACGGCTTAACCAATCAATACCAAGCTCTTTACATGAGCCTAGAAAAAACAGATCAGGGCTGGGAGCTCTTTACCCCTCCGCCCCACAGACAAAAAATCCAGACCCTACGAATTGTACCTAGAAAAATCGCCGGCGTACTAATTGGGGTGAAACATGTTGAAGTGAACAAGTAACTGTCACACCCCCAAAGCCTTAGACATCAGTCATTCGATTATAGAGCCAACCGATCAAGAAGAGTCCGACAAACCCATCGATAAATCCGTAAATAAGACCGATAAAACTTCCTACAACAGAGACATCGTATCCTGGATAAACGTCCATCATCATTGCAAGCCACATAGAAGCGTAGCCTGTAAACATCGACAGCCACGTCATGATAAACATCACAACGCCCCATAGAACTCCTCCGGCTAAGCCGAGGCTCTTGGCGTTTAATTTCATACTTCAACTCCTTTTTATTGAAACTAGAGCATTACTAACTAATATTATTATATTACTTATACTAATATTTTTAACTATTAATTATTAATAAAGTTTAGTTCTAGTTTTTAGAAAAAGAAAGTTCGATAATTTAGGAAAGGAAGCGCAGATACGAAGCGCGCATTTGACCTGTCGAGGGCTCAGCATAATACGGTGTAACAGCTGCCCCCAACGCATATGCTTGTGATGTTGCTTAAGCCAACGTGTGCGATACCCTTTAGCATCGTCATAAGAAGCGCACTCAGCAGCCATCACCCCCGAGGACACAGCCATAGCAACGCCATCACCTGTCACAGGGGGGATGGAGCCGGCGGCATCCCCAAGGAAGTAAACGCGTGGCTCTAAAGAGGGCATTTTAATACCAAATGCAGGAACTTTACATGTAAGCCATTCGGAGTACCCGTAAGTGCTTTTCTCAAAATATTGATAAAGAGTGGGATACTGTCCGACAAGCCCTCTCACTAACGTTTCAGCAGACTCAACACGCTCCAATTGGTTGCGCTCTGCCAAACACACCACATTTGCTGTATCTTCATCGATTGCGACAAGTCCTATGTAAGCACCTTGAAAAGCATACATCTCAATGCGATTTTTCAAATGCACACCCTTGATATGATTTTTAATCCCTACATAGGGAAATTGCGGTGGAGAGGAGTGAAATTGTGGTAACCGCCCGGTCGCTATCAATAGATGTCCCGCTTGAAGCACCTGTCCATTTGAAAGATGTAATACGTAACCCTCTCGCTCACGTCTTAAATCGACAACTTTTGTATGCAATAAGACATCTACACCGTTTCGTTGAGCATAATCTAACAGCTGCCGGTCGCGCTGCATATGAGGCATACTGGCAGCAGAAATAGGAAGTGTAAAATGCATGTGATGAGAGCCGGCATAAAAATGCGCATCTTTAATTTCCCGAGCCGGTTTAATATCCCAAGAACGCAAATAATCCAAACACTCCGGAGATAGAAACTCTCCACAAACTTTAGGAACGGGATACTCTCCCCCTTCAATGACCACAGAATGCTTGCCTAAATCCGCTAAACGATTCGCCGCACAAAGTCCTGCAACACCTGCGCCGATAATAACAAACTCTTCTTTCAGCATGTGATCACAACGATCCAACGAAAAGCGAAATGCCAAGTGATGGAATATCTTTCCGGAGGAATGCCTGCTCTTGTTAGATAATTTTTCCAATCTTCTTTCGTAAAGGCGCGCTTCACAGATAACGGACCATCGTGATAAACCAGCCGATTAGGAAATAGAAGCGGTGCTATCCCTTTAAAACTGAGCCATGCGAAAGAGTGACGATGCAAATCGTTAATCACCACTGCTTTTCTTGCTACATCACACGCCTTTTGCAAAAAGCTCACAAGCTCATCATCATTCATGTGATGACAAACCAATGTACAGGTCACAACATCAAAGCTCTTGGGTGCATCCTCTAACTCAGGAGTCGAGCGTTGTTCAAAAATCGCATTTGATTGCTGTTCTTTGGCAAAAGCAATCGCGTCGGGATTTAAGTCAATCCCTACCGCTTTTGCCTCAGGATAACGCTTGGCTAAACGCGTAGTGAATTGTCCACCACCACAGCCGACATCTAAAATAGAGTAAATCGGGCCGTTGACCTGCTGAAAACCCCAATATGTCGCCCGATCACCACCTAGGAAGCGCCCTATACGATCTAGTTTCACTAAGCAGTCACGATACTCCTCTAAGGTGTAATGTTCAGGCCCTAAATCAAGTAGTTCTAATTCGTACGATCTCATGATGACCTTCTCAAGAGCGCTCCTTCAACAGACAAACCCGGACCGAATCCTAAACCGACGCACCACTCTTTTTCACCCTTTTGCAACTCGTGAAGCATATAGAGGACAGTGCTGCTAGACATATTGCCGTGCCGCCGGAAAATCTTCCACGTTGCTTCCGTTTGCTCTTTAGTAAGTGCTGCACTTTGTTCAACGGCATGAATAATCGCCTTACCTCCTGGATGAATCGCCCAGTCGCACTCCCCCAAATTAGCGCGTTGGTCTATCAAATTATCAATGAATTCTCTGATATTTCGACGAATCAAAGGGGGTACTTCTTTAGTCAGTTGCATAAAAAATCCTGCATCACCGATATCCCAAGTGATTTCTTTCTGGGAGTTCCCGATTCCCAATGAGGAACGCTTTACAATTTCCCAAAGAGGTTTTTCAAATGACTTATCTTTTTGCCCCACAATAAAGCTCGCTGCACCATCAGAAAAAAGTGCATTAGCAATCAATGTTTCAGGTTTGCGATCTGCCTGCATGTGTAAAGAACACAGCTCAACACACACGACAAGGACGCGATTTTTAGGATTCTCACTCGCAAAAGCCCGCGCCACACTTATCCCCTGAAACGCACCGAAGCATCCCATGAAATTTACTCCCAAACGGGCCACATCCCAACTGAGATTGAGATCATCAATCAACTGAAATTCAATTCCCGGAACACACACTCCTGTACAAGAAACCGTCACCACATGTGTAATGTCCTGTGAGTTACCACCCCACTGTTGTATTGCTTTCGAGGCCGCTTCCTTCGCTAATTTTTGAGCCTCGTTTTTGTAGACTTCATTTCGCGCCAATGTTCCTGGAATCTTGTCAGGGTAGGTAGACCCCCAAAAGCCCCACTGCTTGCGAGACATGTTAAAGTCTGCAAGAACAGAGTGCCTTGTCTCAATTGTCGTATTTCGATAAAGCTTTCTGAGATAATCCCCCTCTTGTTGATCCATCTGCATCAGATCAATCATAGTTTCAGCTACATCCATTTGTCTAAAAACGTGCGGAGGAGATGCTGTGGCTAGCGCCAAAATGTGTTCTGTCATAGGACATGATTATCAGAAAAGAAGATTTTTTAGATACATATAAATGCCGCCGCAAGACACCCTTTTAATTCTACGTTTCTGAAATAGTGGTAAAAAACCAGTTTTACCATTAATTTACGATTAAGAAGATGATAAACATACAATTTAATCTACTAAACTAACTATCATAATATTGTATAGAGATCTTAATTGGAGGCGTTATATGAAAGAAAAGAGCCTAAATATTGGTGAGCTAATCAAATATGGATGGAAAGTGTTTACGGAGAACTGGGGATTTTTCGTAGCGCTGTTACTGGTTGCCTTTTTCACCATAACCATTCCCTATGTCATTGCAAATCAATTGCAACCCAACTATCCCTTCCTGTCCATAGTCTGCTACTTTATTTATTTTGTTCTCTGTTTAGTGGTCAGTATGGGATTAGTAAAAATCAGTGTTAAGTTTGCCGATGGAGAAAAACCATCTGTTAGTGATTTATACAAGAACTGGCGTCATATTGTGTCTTTCTTTGTGGCACAGTTGCTCTATAACTTGGTCGTAGCAGTTGGACTTGTTTTACTGATAGTTCCGGGTCTAATGTGGATGACAAGATATG
>JAJFMB010000093.1 GCA_021772355.1 Chlamydiota bacterium
TCGTACGAATAATAGAACGGACATCCAACCCGTGAAATAAACTCTTAAACACAAAAATAGAGATATTTTCATTAAAATAAGCCATCAATATCATACAAAACAAATAAAATATAGTGAATGTTATTCCAAAAGATAAAGCTAAACTATAGACATTCAATTTTTTCATAATTTTTACTTTTTTATCGTTAATATTTTTGCATTAATCGCACAAATAACTGTACTTAATGACATTAAAATAGCTGCGACTGCAGGAGATAAAACAATCCCATATGTATAAAGCGCTCCAGCTGCAATGGGGATAGCAAAAGCATTATAGCCTGTTGCCCAGACTAAATTTTGGATCATTTTGTTATATGTTGCTCTGGAAAGTTCTATAATAGCCAAAGCATCGAGAGGGTTACTCTTCACTAAAATGATATCCGCCGTCTCAACAGCGACATCTGTACCGGCACCGATAGCAATCCCTACATCCGCTTGTGCCAAAGCTGGGGCATCATTGACACCATCGCCTGTCATCGCTACGATAAAACCTCTTTGCTGCACTTCTTTAATTTTTTCAGATTTTTGTTGAGGAAGGACTTCAGCAATTACCTCATCTAAACCGATTCGCTGAGCTACCCATTTGGCAACCTTCTGGTTATCTCCCGTCAACATTAAGCAACGAATCCCCATGTCCTTAAATCCTTGAATCGCTTCTTTTGTTTCAGGACGCAATAAATCTGCAAGTGCAATAGCTCCCGCAAGTTCATCATTGATCAAAACATAAATAACGGTTTTCCCTTCTTCATTAAGTTGCTCAATTCGCGAATCTTCAACTGTAAGATTATTTTCTCGCAGATATCCCGGACTTACGGTCAATATAGATTTTCCTTGGACCTTTCCTTGAGCACCTTTACCTGGGATTGCTTTGAATTGATCAACCTCCCATCTCTTATCTGCAGATTTAACAATCCCTTTGGCGATGGGATGCTCGGAATGCGCCTCGACAGATGCAGCATAGTTCAGAAGATCTTCTGTAGAATAATTATCCGATAATGAAATAGTATCAGTAACTCCGAACTCCCCCTTTGTGAGGGTGCCTGTTTTGTCAAAAACGATGGCATCAATGTTTCTTGAATTTTCAAAGGCAATCCTGTTTCGAATCAATAATCCATTTCCAGCAGCGATAGCCGTAGAAACGGCAACAACCAAAGGCACGGCTAATCCCAAAGCGTGAGGACATGTAATGACCATAACTGTTACAGTTCTTTCCAAAGCAAACGCTAAAGTTTGATCAGACAAAACAAGCCATCCAAGAAAAGTCACAACTCCCCCAAAGATCGCAACGATTGTCAACCAAAAAGCTGCTCGATTTGCCAAATCTTGTGTTTTTGATTTACTAGATTGAGCCGCTTTTACCAAGTCAATGACTTGGGACAAAAAGGATTCTTCACCCGTCTTTTTTACTTCTAGAGTAAATGACCCCTCACCGTTGACAGATCCCCCAATCACCTTATCTTCTTGAGCTTTCACGACTGGTTTTGACTCGCCTGTGAGCATCGATTCGTTGACACTTGTATTTCCTTTAATGATCTTCCCATCGGCAGGCACTTTTTCTCCCGGTTTGACTAAAACTCTGTCATTATGTTGAAGATCAGTAAGAGGAATGTCAACCACAGATCCATCCTCCCGTATTTTATGAGCATCTGAGGGCATCAATTTGGCAAGTTGTTCTAGAGCTTTGCCTGCGCCCATCACAGAGCGCATTTCTATCCAATGACCAAGTAACATAATATCAATCAGTGAAGCAAGTTCCCAGAAAAACATTTTACCGCCTAATCCAAAAACGACTGCTGCGCTGTAAACATAAGCAACTGAGATCGCAAGACCAATAAGAGTCATCATGCCGGGTGAAAGTTTACTTAGTTCCTTCACACACCCTTTTAAAAAAGGCCATCCCCCGTAAAAGAAAATGATCGAAGAGAGAGCGAACAACAAGTAAATATCACCAAGAAAAGTCACATCTTCATGAATATTAAAAAAACGATGAATCATTGGTGAGAGCAAGACAACAGGAATGGTAAGGATAAGGCAAACCCAGAATCTTCTTTTGAAATCCCTTACCATATGTTCATGACTATGATGTTCATCATGTGTATTCATTATTATTTTCCCAGAAAATATTTCTCACAATTTAATCTGATTTATCATAAAAAAAATATTTATGGAAATACAATAAATTTAAGGAGCTATAAAATTATTGCAAGTTATTCATTACCAGAATAATGCTATGAAAATTCTAACGTAAATAAAAAAATACAAGGAAGATTAAATGGTAAAATTTCTATCTTTACTCTTATTTTCTGTTTTTTTGCTCACTTCTCATCATTTATTTTCTCATGAAGAACATTTTCAGAAGATTGTGAATGCTGATATACTGGTGAAATGGTTAGGTCAATTTCATCCAATTTCACTGCATTTTCCCATAGCTCTCATCGTGATGACTTGCGTTTCTGAGTTTTTGTCTCTTTGGTTCGGTAATAAACTCTTTAAAAATGCCTCCCACTTTATGATCATAAGTGCAGCAATAACAGTTATCCCCACCGTATTATTTGGCTTTGCTTACGCATATGAGACTAATTATGAAGGAGTATTAGCAAATATTTTTTGGTGGCACAGAAGTTCAGGGGTGTTCACTGGTATTTTCGCAATCGTCACAGCTATACTTAAAGAACTAGATATTAGAAAGTTTTGGGGAATGAAAACCGCGTATTATCTTTGCTTGACGATTCTTTTTTTGAGTGTGAATATTACGGGTTATTTAGGAGGAGAAATGACATTCGGCCTTTGGCATCTTCTACCGTGAATTTTTACAGAAAATACGCATTTAAAACGTATTGATGCATCATTCTGTTCGTGTTAAAGAAAGATCCATTAAGTGCGATGCAATGCGTCATAACTTCGATAAATCCATCACGATCATGATAGAAAAGAGGAAGGATCACATTTTCAAGTTTATCATAAAGATCGTCTGCTTCATCGTGCCCTACTTGTTCACTAGAATTACCAATTGCCCATCCCGTAATTCCTTCAATACACCCCTCAACCCACCAACCATCAAGGATACTTAATGAAGGCACCCCATTAACAGCTGATTTCATTCCACTTGTACCAGAGGCTTCCAATGGGCGTTTTGGAGTGTTAAGCCAAACATCCACACCTGACGTCATGAGTTTCCCCAATGCTATGTCATAGTTTTCAAGATATACAATTTTTATTTTTTCTTTTAAAAATTTGATCGCCTGAAAAATTTTTTGAATAATTTGTTTTCCCTCTTCATCTTGAGGATGCGCTTTACCCGCGTAGATGATTTGGATTTTTCCAGATTTTTTCACAATTTCTATTAAACGATCTAAATCTGTAAGGAGAAGATCTGCCCGTTTGTAAGGAGTCGATCGTCTAGCAAATCCAATCGTTAAACAGTCCATATCCAAATCGGTATTTGTTTCCTGTTTGACATATTGCAAGAGTTCTTCTTTGGCTTTTAAATGCGATTTCCAAATCTCAGTTCTTGCAATGTTTAATGCATATCGTAGACTATAGTTATCACTTCTCCAGCCAGGAATATATTGATCAAATAGTTTTTGGAAAGAAGGAGAAGTCCAAGAGGGAAGATGTACACCGTTAGTGATGGCATGAATGGAATAATTAGCAAACATCAGCTGAGTCACTTCTCCATGTTTTTTTGCCACACCATTGACATAATGACTTAAGTTAAGTGCCAAATAGGTCATATTTAAAATACCTTCGCAGCAAAAGACATCCTTCATATCAAATACTGAACGGTATCCTAGCACTTGCTTTACCAAATCCATAGGAAATTTGTCATGACCGGCGTCTACAGGAGTATGAGTAGTGAAGACACATAAACTTTTTACGGAATGAATATCCTCTTTAGTGATATCAACACTTAGTCGTTTCTTTTTAGATTCATCGAGTAGCTCCAAAGTTAATAAACTCGAATGGCCTTCATTCATATGGAATCGTGTAAGCTGGTGGTAACCAAGAGCTCTTAACATCCGAACACCCCCAATTCCTAGGATGGCCTCTTGACAAAGTCTGTAACGTTGATCTCCACCATAGAGCTGATGTGTTAATTTCCTATCCTCTTCAGAGTTTTCTGGCAAATCAGTGTCCAATAAAAATACTGGAACTATGAACCCACTCTCAGAAAAAATTTTATATTTCCACGCACGTACCTGAACGTCTCTTCCTTCAATCGTGACTGTGACTCTTTCAGGACACTCGACTAAAAAATCTTGTACAACCCATTCAAGAGATTCTTCTGTTTGCCTCCCTTTTTCATCTAATTTTTGAGAGAAATATCCATTTCTATAGAGAAGTGAAATGGCTACCATGGGGATTTTAAGGTTTGCTGCGGAGCGGATCGTATCGCCAGCGAGAATGCCAAGTCCCCCGCTATAAGTAGGAACTCTCTCATCTAAACAAATTTCCATCGAAAAATATGCAACGATTCTGTTTTCTCTTTTCAAAAAAACCTCATATATATAGATAATCTCATAAATATACTGTTCGGTGTCTATTTGACAATCAATTATTGGTTAAAACTACTGACAGGAAAAATTGTTGTAATATCTGCCTCATTTTCCACGATCATAGTCAAACAAAATTTAACCTGTTCTTGACTCGCAAGATGCAATAGCAAATGCTAACAGAAAAATCCTTTTAAAATAACTTTTCAACACAATTTCAAAGATAGTTTCACCGTTCAATTGCAATGATTTCCGTATAGTTACCCTCTCACCCAGCAGCGCCTTTATCCTAGCGAGTGACAAGCCTACCGCCGACTACTTTGAACAAGCTCTATCCGTGTGGCCGAACGCTCGCAACGTTTGTAACTGGATCATAGGTGAGTTCGCCGGCCGTTTTAGTGACACCGGTAAATCACTTCTAACTTCAGGCATCACGGCTGAAAACATCGGTCATCTCGTCGAAATGATTGAGAAGGGCACCATCACAGGACGCATCGCCAAAGCCGTTGCCGATGACATGGTGGCCAATCCGGAAAAAGATTGTCGCCAAATTGTCAAGGACAACCCTGACTACCAGCCCTTAAACGACACCAAAGAGATCGAAATCCTCGTCGACAAAGTGCTTGCAGAACATCCCCAATCTATTGCTGATTACAAAGCCGGTAAAGACAAAG
>JAJFMB010000094.1 GCA_021772355.1 Chlamydiota bacterium
GATTTTCTCTGCCTCCTCTCAAATTATCAAGAGAAGGATCTGCGCTCTTTCTGCTGACAAAAGGTGCCGAGCTCATTAAGAGGCAGCTTATCCAATCTCAAGGGAAGACAGTCTCCTTCTTGCCTGTTTTGCTTTCAGGATTCCACTGCGGTCGTTTTCTAAATATACCTGTAGAGGGTGTGGGAATCTTTACCATGGAGTGGAGCAAAAAACTCCTGAAAAAAATGATTTTTCTCTCCCAAACAAATCAATCCGTTCATTTTCACTTTCAAAAGGACCTAAAGAGGTGCCGCATGAAAGTGAATCAAAAGGATAGGGGAAAGCAGATGTCTTTGCCTCTATTATTTACTCCTGAAGTAGGAAAAACTTACCTCTTCGATCGCTTCGAAAAATAAAAGATTTGTTTTAAAAATGTAATTATTTTATTTCCAGTGTATTACAACTACTATTTGTATTCAGGGGATAAAATTGGAAAAGGTTGAAGATTATCTACTTAAAATAGATTGCTTTCAGTCGAAAGAGCTGCTTAGTGATTTTTTTCAATTGCTATTGCAAAAAGGCAAAATTCAAGATGCTTTGGGGATAAACGATCAACAGCTTGAAGAGTATTATACTTTGTCATGGAAGCTACTCGAGGAGAAGCGTTATGAAGAGTCTTCTGATGCCTTTTTCTTTTTACTCAATCTCAATCCGTACTATCAAAAGTTTTGGTTAGGTTTCGGTATAGCGGAGCAGGCAAAGGAAAATTATGTTGATGCAGCATTTGCGTACTTGATGGCGCAGATAATGAAAAAGGATGATCCTGTTCCTTACCTCAATAGTGCAAAGTGCTTTTTGGCTTTAGAGGAGAAGGGGGTTGCCGCAGAAAATATCGAGCAGGCAATCAAGTATTGTGGTGAAAATTCTGATTTAGAAGCGATCAAATCGGAGGCGAAAATCATACAAAAGGCGTGTCTTTAAATATGAAATCTCCCTACTTCAAAGAGTTTCTAGAAGAGTTTTTTGCTGATAAAGAGTTAGATATGGAAGTAAGAGACCAAACGATAAAGCGTTTCTTGCGAGGTTATAAAGCGATTAAAAAGGAACAATCCAAGGAAATAGAGTTAAAGTCTCAAAAAGAAAGAGGGATAAGGCCTTAAAATGGGTTTAGGACCATTACGACCAGATGGGGAATTTTCTAATAAAGAAGAGCGCGTCCATGATCATGGACAATCGTTTGATTTTAGAGAGGCTACACCACCTAACACCAAAGAGTTAGATCATCCTGTGTCTGCAGTTGTACTTTGCCAGGCTTTGGATAAAATGTTGTTACGTAAAGAGGGAGTGACGCTTGACACCCACCTTTCCCCATTCAAGAAAGTCAAAAATACTTTCTATCATATAAAGTGGATCATGCGTTACCACAATGATATTGACTTGGATCTAAAAGAAGAGAAGAAATTAATTGAAATACTAGAAACTCTTCAGAACGAATTAAAAAGAGCTTTTGATGAAAAGGACAAGTCTGAAGAACACTACGAACACTATATGGAATTAATTTCTGTTTATTGGTTATTTTTGAAGGCCGAAGGGGTTGACGTTGAAGTGGACCCAAAGACTGGAGAGATGTTAGGCGATGGCGAAACCTGCGCAATTTTTATGGAGCTTGTAAAGCAGTTTTTGTCTCATTCAATCGAAGAGACTCTGAAGTCAATAGAACATTTTAGAAAAGATTTGAAGTGATAAATAAAAATTTATCTTGTATATAATTACAATTTAATTTTTTATTTCATAGACCAACAACTTAAATAGGAGATGTTGTTTAGTGAATAAAAAATTTAAATTGATAATTTTTGCTTTCTCATTGCTTGTGGGATGTTCTGCCCATGCGTGGGAATCGAGCATAGTGTATTATGAAGATGGACAAGGCGGTACAACTGATGGCCGCTTGACATATGTCTCTGATGAAGACAGCAATCACGTTCCGGATTTTAGTCATGCGGGGTATCAGGGTGGGGGTGTTGCGCTACCATCTGTTTCAGTTGTGACGACAATCAGTCCTATTGCCGGCGATAATACGCAACACATTCAAGATGCTCTTGATAACGCAACAACACCTGGTGCTGTTTTATTACAACCGGGGGATTACTATGACGTTTCAGGACCTATCTATGTGAATAGAGATGGGCTCGTGCTAAGAGGGGTGGTTGATTCTGCCTTTCCAGACGATGAAACTAAGAGCACCATTATCCGTAGCACAGCTACTAATCCTACTCTACCTGATCAAGAGCGTACCGTGTTAGTCGTTGGAGGAGGGAATATAGCTGCTCCATGGCCTGAAAACCCAGATACGGTTCTCTACCCACAAAGCAATATCACAACGAGTTTTATACCTGTTGGGTCTCGTTGCTTTGAAGTCGCTGATGCATCCGGTTTTTCAGTAGGAGACAACATCATTGTTACGCATCCAAGCACAACGGAGTGGATCACTGCAGTTGATGAGGGTGGAGTTGTCAATGATCCTCCTTGGCAGCCTACAACTAGCACAGCTCCAAGAGAGCAGTTTTTTTTCAATCGTTACATTACCAACATTGATGGAAATGTAATTACGATCGATGTTCCGCTGTACAATCATATGGATTTAAGCTTATCGCAAAGCTATATCTATAAATATGATAGAGCCAATATCAAAACTGAAATTGGGGTTGAAGATCTGCAAGTGACAACAACAGCTACTGTAGATTTGGACCATGCATATAATCTTATTAGTCTTTTTCAGGCTGAAGATTGTTGGTTAACAAATGTCAATGCTCAGCAATACATTGGAGCTGGATTCTTTATCCGAAATGGCTCTCGATTGACACTGGATAATTGCAAAGCCAAAACGACATTAAGTGATGGTGTTACAGGCGGAGCTCGCTATAGCTTTGAAGCTTTCAGAGCATCGAATAACATCCTTTTTAAGGAATGTTTATCTGAAGATGCGCGTCATGCTTTTATCCCAAATGGAACCACAGCAGTTTCGGGCATGGTTGTTTTGGATTGTGCATCGACCGGAGACTATTTGGCATATGGAGGCCATCGTAAGTGGTCTATGGGCCTTCTTTATGACAATCTCCAGATATCCCAACCAGATCCGAGCGCAAGCTCGTTTCCGTATCTCTTTGCTATCCTAAATAGAGGAGATGAAGGAGGATCTCATGGCTGGGCTTCCGCACATTCGGTGGCATGGGGAGTAAGCACTCCTTCGGGCTTCTTCCAGGTGAATCAGCAGCCTCCAACTGCACAGAATTACTCCATCGGTAGCAATGGTTCCGTTATAGGCACAAACCCTTATGGTTATCCTGGTGGCCCCGGTTTTATTGAACCTGCACAAGGCACTCTGCACCCTCGCTCTCTTTATGAGGCGCAGCTTGCAGAAAGGCTTCAGTATGGAGTGGCTCCAAGCTCTCCAACGATCACATCTGTAACGAACAGTTCAGGTGATCTTATCGTTACTTGGCTCCCGACATTAGATGTTCCTGTCTCCGATTTGGTTTATCTTGTTGAGCGTTCTGATAACGGAGGAAATAGTTACTCTGAGATTGCTACAGTTTCTGGCGCTTTTACTGACTTTACTGACTCTACAGCCGTCGGCGCTGTTTTGTATCGTCTACGTGCTAAGAACACGAGCACTGGAAATCGCTCCGCTTACTCGAACGATTTTTCGGCGACAGCTTCTTCTCCCTCTTATCGGTATGTGAGGTTGTATGCCCCAGGTGGACAATCCTATTACCGCATCGATCTAAAAGAGATCCGAGTGTATGAGGAAGGCTCTAGCACTAACATTGCTAAGAATAAACCTGCTACCGCAAGTTCCTATCGATCAAACAAATATGGACCTTGGAAAGCGGTTGACGGTAAGACGAGAACCTACTGGTCTGCTTACAACAACGGCCAAGAGCAGTGGTTAGAGGTCGATCTTCAAAGTGACTATCTCATTGAAGATGTCGATATTCTCCCAAAAAATTATTTTCCACCTGTTTATGAGGTTCAGCTCTCTCAAGATGGAACTAATTGGGTGACATTTCCTTAAGCTCTGTTAATAATGCCCGGCTCCTACGGAGTCGGGCTTTTGTCAATAATCACCACTTTCGATATAACAAAAATAACGAGACTGTCCTTTTGGAAGGTGAATGTGCAGCAATTAAGTGACTTTTTTCTAAAAGATGACTATTTAACGAAAGCCGGAACCTTAAAGGATTTTGTTAATACGCTGTTTGTCGAAGGAAGCCTTCAACAAATCTTCGGAGTGAGTGATCAAGTTTTAGATCGATATTATCAGGCGTCGCTGCGGTTACTCGAAGAGGAGCGTTTTGATGAGGCCACTCATGCTTTTTTCTTTTTGGTGTTTTTAAACCCTTATCACCATGATTTTTGGATGGGATTGGGAATTGCTGAACAGAGTAAGGGAAATTATGAGGATGCTGCCTTTGCGTATTTGCTAGGTGCCGCCACAAATATTGAAGATCCCTTTAGCTATTTCAATGCAGCTCTTTGTTATTTGGCCATAGGGGAGAAGGATATTGCCGCTGACAATGTGGAACAAGCTTTGGAGCAGTGCGGGGATAAGCCGGAGTATTCTCAACTGAAAACTGAGGCAAAACAATTACAACAGGCTTGTCAGTCATCATGAAACAAGACGGTTATGTGCATGAAATCTTAGATGCTGTGTTAGACAGCAATGGGAACAATGACCCCATAACGAGGGAAATAGTTTTTAAACGCCTAT
>JAJFMB010000095.1 GCA_021772355.1 Chlamydiota bacterium
GATTGATAAAATACTCTGACTCCCCGCTACGATGCAGTCGCCTGGTCACTTCAACATCGGAGTAGTCAACCCCCAGCCGCTCTTCAACATCAGAAAATGTCAGCGTGATTTCACACATATTAAGTGGCTTGCGCTTCGAGGTGCCTGCAAAGATAACATCCATCATCTTTGAACCTCGCATAGACTTAGCAGATTGCTCTCCTAAAACCCAGCGAAAGGCATCGGAAATGTTGGACTTACCGCATCCGTTCGGTCCCACAATCGATGTGATCCCCGGTTGAAAGGTCAATACCGTCTTATCTGCAAACGACTTAAAACCTAAAAGTACGATCTTTTTTAAATACACGACACTATCCTCAAGATTCCGGAAAACTTTTTATACAAAAAACAAGATTTACAATGCTAGCAACTCATTTTTTCTTTGTAATAATCAGGGTATTGAATATCTTTTTCTAGCACATGAAAAAAATACTCGCATACATTCTTCTTTGCTTCACTTTTGTCGAAGGAACCTATCTTATAGAACGACATGATAATAGTGTCTGCCTATATGAATCGCTTATGCTCTACGATGAACCAAGAAACCTATTCGGTAAAGGTCAGATTGACGCATCGATCTGGGTCCCCCCTTCTCTTTGGCAACTGAGTGCACTACACGCCTATTTTCATAACGAACATATCCGCAACACCATCAATCAATTCGGCTACACTCAAAACCTCTACCACCCTACCGAAAAAGCACAATGGCGACAACATCCCAAAAGAGCGACATGGCCCAATAACTTCGACGAAGTAGTCATTGAAACACTTAAAAAATCCCTAGATCAAACAGATATTTTACCACTTTACGACAGTTTTATCCATTACGAGGGACTTTCTGATTTATTTTTCGCTCTCAACGACTACATCCTAACGCTCTACAAAAATAATCAACAGAATTATGAAAAGATGCTGCTAAACATTCTCGATGAAATTCCCCCCTCTTCGCAGTGGAAGGAGAACTTCTTTTTTCCTTTTTATTTTTCCCTCTTTAAAGACTCCTCGCAAGATATGGAGTGTTTAGGAAAAGCCCTTAAAAATAAAGAGCTTATCACAGCTCTCATGCATAACGAAATAACTGCTCAACAGGAACAAAAAATAGTTTTTTATCGCGGTTACCATCAATGCGATAAAAATTTTCCCAATCCGATTAATAGCGACACGGGAGAATCTCATGCCCTCTCCTTCGGCACAACACTTTTAGGTGGCGTTTTTTACTCTACAGATGCTTGCGCTCTCAGGTATACTTACCACGACAACCTAAGCCCCAACACCTTCTTTACTGTCAACTTAACTTCTAAAGAATGCCTCACCTATTTTCGCATCGGCCCGCTCCACCCCTTTCTACAACTTATAGCTGACGGAGAATTTTTCCATGCCCATACCAAGGCGGCCTTAGATACCCCTAAAGAGAAATCTGTTTCCGGATACTACGCCGAGTGTAACCGCAGAATTTTTGATGTCACAGGCTATATTTTTTCCTATACACACTCCCTTACGGAACTCTCCCAGCAACTTAAGGAACTCTTTCACTCCTCTGGAAAGTTATACCCCTGATTGCGACCCTAATCCATAGTCTGGCGCTCTAGAAAACAACAAGGTTTTTTAGATTTTGAGGAGAGCATGTCTTTTGACATGGTTGACGAAAAAGATGAAAAAGATCGTTATTTTCTAGAGATGCCTGACTATGTAGTGTATTTTTTCTCAAAAAAAACAACTATGAGGAGGAATATGTTAGAGGAGTCTGTTGTTATTTACTGTATTTGTGATGAAGTTTGGAAAGCATTCGGGTTACAAGATGATGTTCAATGCAAAATGACGTCTGCTAAAATAATGGCTTTTTCCATAATTTCAGCTCAACATTATGGGTGTAATTATCGCCAAACTTGACTTGTTTCCAAGATGTTACGTTATTTCCCAAATATCCTAAGCTTGAGTCAATTAGTAAGGCGAATTCATAAAATTCCAATGCAAGTATGGATTATGATTTTTACCGCTCTTCAATTTTTTTTTACGCGATGAGCATAAAGAAATATTCATTGTTGACAGCTTTCCTGTAGCTGCTTATCAAAATCATAAGAGTTTTAGGGCCAGGATTTTCAATAAGAAAGAATACCGTGGATTCACAGCATCTAAACAACAGTATTTTTTTGGGATTAAAGTGCATATGATTGTTGATACTGATGGGGTACCGATAGAATTTTTCTTTACACCTGGATCTACATCAGATGCATCTGTACTCCAACTATTCAATATGAACTTACCTCATGCTTCAAAACTTCTTGCTGATCGTGCACACACCAACTCTTCTTTTGAAGATATGTTGTTTAAATTTAAGAAGATATCTTTAGTTGCCAAAAGAAAATCTAATCATAAAAGACAACATTGCATTGAAACAAATAACTTAATTAAGAAATACAGAAACCGTATTGAAACAGTGTTTAGCAGCATTATCAGTAGGATGCCTCGGTAGATTAAGGCACGTTGTGAAAGAGGATTTTGCTTGAAAGTGCTTTAGCTAATTTTGTCCTATATGGTTGCTCTTTTTTGTCCCTCTGAGTAGCTGCCTGACGATCTTTTTATAAGACTCATCTATGAAGCGACGCCCCTCGCCCAACTCAAAAGAGTTTTAGCTTCGTGACGCCTCTTCATATCTAAATCTCCTAAAATGATCGTCAGACAAGATTAGGGCACAATTCGGGGTAATATTTTGACAAGCCATAACCTGAAGCAGCTCTTCCCTTTTTACTCGGAAATTTGTATACTGATATTGTCAATAATTTGAATTTAAGGATTTCGGTCGTGCTTGATATTAACTTGATTCGCAAAGAGCGTGGGGAAGTGGAGCGCTTGTTAAAAAGAAAAGAACCAAACGTCGATCTCTCTCAGGTTTTTGAGCTTGATGAGCATTTGCGCGAAGTAAAAACTCGAGTGGAACACCTAAAAGCAACACGCAATCAGCTTTCGAAAAAGATCGGCGAACATAAGCGACGTGGAGAAGACACAACCGATTTAATGCAGGAAGCGGAAAGTTTTGCCGAAGAAATCCGTACATTAGACCATGAGAGGGACGTCCTAGAGAAGAAATTTCATGATGAAATCGCAAGACATCCCAATGTTCCCATGGAAGACATCAAAGAATCGGAAGACCCCAAAGACAACGTTCTTATTCGAGACTGGGGAGAAAAAAAAGAGTTTGATTTCCCTTTCAAAAACCATTTAGAACTTAATGAGAATTTACATCTTTTTGACTTCGCTCGAGGCGCCAAACTTGCCGGATCCGGTTGGCCTGTCTACCGCAATATGGGAGCTCGTTTAGAATGGGCTCTAATCAATTATATGATTGGAATCCATATCAAAAACGGCTACATGCAATGGATGCCCCCTGCCTTGATACGTCCGGAAATTTTATTTGGATCCGGACAACTACCGAAATTTGAAGACCAACAGTTTCAACTGCATGACAAGGACTACCATCTCTACCTAATTCCTACAGCGGAAGTCTCCCTAAACGGCCTTCACTTTGATGAGATTTTAGAAGAGGATAATCTCCCTCTAAAATACATGGCCTACACGCCCTGTTTCCGGCGCGAATCAGGCGCTGCCGGAGAAAAAGAGCGGGGTCTTATTCGGATGCACCAATTCAACAAAGTCGAGATGTTCTGCTTCTCTAAACCTGAAGAGAGTGAAGAGTTGTTTGAGAGCATGATCGCCTCTGCCGAAGAAATTTTACAAGGGTTGGGACTGCATTACCGCACAATGATGCTCGTCACCGGTGATATGTCTTATGCAGCAGCGCGCACTGTGGATTTAGAAGTGTGGCTACCGGGACAAAACCGCTACTACGAAGTCTCTTCTGTTTCAAACTGCACTGATTTTCAAGCCCGACGCTCAAGCATCCGTTTCAAGCGGAAAGAAACTAAGAAAAATGAACTTGTGCACACTCTAAACGGCTCGGGACTTGCCACTTCCCGTTTGATGGTTGGCCTGCTGGAAAACAATCAAAATGCCGACGGCACTGTAAACATACCCGAAGTTTTACAGCCCTATTTAGGTGGAATTACTCGTCTGGAAAGTGATAATTCTTGTTTGTAAGCACTTTAATTCCATGCTGTTCAAACAGTTCGTTAAAAAGAGCTTTTTCTCTCGGAGAATTGCGCCAACAGTGCATAAAGCGCAAAACATCGCGATGATGACGCCGTAAAAAGTGATGCTGCACTGTGTGCTGCTTTACGGAATGAGTATCGATAAGAAAGGGCTGATCATTCGAAAAGATAAAATTGGTCGCCTTCATATCGCGAAAGGTAAGCCTATTCTGTTTGAGCCGTTTCACCACCTTCACGATCGCTTCTGCTTGATGCACATGAAGAAATCCTTGCTCCTTTGAAAGAAGGTGACAGTCAATACCATCCTTATACTCGTAGAGATAAAATGACGTTCCTTTAAAGGGACCGAAGCGCTTCTCAACAAACCCTACCGAACGAGGAGTTGGAACTTGATAAGAGTGAAGCATGTGCGTATTTTTCCAACACTTATAAGCTCGCGTGTTACAAACGCTATACTTAAGTGCTATCCATCTCGTCCGCATTTTATGCTGTTTCAGCACATACTTACCACTTTCCATCTCTATCAAAGAGACAGTGGAAGTGGGATCTTGTTTGAGAATTTTTCCCTGCTTGAGATACCCTTCCGGGCGTTGCAATACCCCGACAATATCACTTAAAGCTTGATATTCCCGGTTTAGGTAAACAACATTGCCGTCTGGGAGCAGTAATTTTGGAAATGATAATTTCATACAAAACGTGTAAAAGATAAATCGAAGACTAGCAATAAAAGAATAATTCTATCAACAGAAATCAGCAAAACTTTTTATGAAGGTTGCCTGGAGGCGACTTCCCTGCTAGTGAATGATTCTGTCTCACGGATGCCTGCAAAGACCTTGGTCACATCAAACATCTCTTCTAATTCCGGATCGCTTTCTAGATATTCTAATATCGAATCAACCATAGAACTTTTTAGAGTCGTCAGTTTTGCAACATAAGCTGCGATCAGACCTTTTAATTGGATTTTGATAGGATCGTCTTTGGTCATGCGCTCGTCGCTGAGCATGCCGTAGAATTCTTCTTGAGTAATTTTACCGTGTTCCGCTTTGTAGATGGCGGCAAGTGCCACAGATAATAACACTAATTTGATCGCGTCTTGCAACTCAGCTCTTTGATCCGCAGGCATAGTATGCCCGTCTTTTACATGCACGATAAGAGCAGAATTAACAAAACCGTTAAAATCATCATCCTCTATCAATGCGATGATGTTTTTCCCGTATTCACGTGCAAATTGCTTGTCCACTTCTTCTTTAGGAGCCTTTCCCGCATTTAAAGCAACTTGGTCCCCGGTCTTGTACATCGTACCGACAGCAAACATTCCTCCTAAAAAACCAAGAAAAGCAAGGTTTTGCTCTAGAATAGGTGCACCCACCTGGTTAACTCCCTGCAACACAGCACTTACACTGCCCTGAGCAGCTGTTTCCACAGCACCCCCTATCATACTGACATAATCAGCCATAAATGTTGCTGCAATTGCTAAGCTCGCCATCACGAAAGGGATCGCTGTTGCCTCTCCCGATTTAGCGCGATCGAGATAGTTATTCGTTCCCTCTAAAAGTGCAGCATTCATGACGTAATTATTGGCTTTATTGAGCTCTTGCGTCTTCTCTAGAGGTGGCAGCGTCTCAGCCCAAGCTTGATACGCCTCACTACCGGTAATCGCTATTGCCGCCTGATAAGGCGATAAACCTGCGATTTTTGCAGTCGTTTGATTAATATCTTTTTGATCGTAATTTTGATCTGTTAGAATTTTTTTATAGTCCTCTATAGCGTCACGTCTTCTCAACTCATCAATTTCTTTTATGGAGTCGATCCATTTTTCTAACATTGACATCTTGATGTCGTGACTATGCTCTTCAATCGACATCGCAAACTTCTCTACATTAAGCTTAAAGAGATAACCCGCTTTCCCCTCTTCTTTTGATAAACCTTCCAAAGCGCCGGTATCCCATCCCATTTCAGTCAAACGATCCAAATCGACGATATAGAAACTCGGCTCTGCTAAAGATGGAGAATCAGCACCTGATACACCCGCTATGACTAAGATGTCACTACTCGAAAGAGTTGATAAGCCTATCGACTCGAGATAGGACATGCCGACCGGCACGACAACATATCTGCCATCATCAATTTGTAAAAGGCCGGGAACGGAACCGCCTCCCCCCTCAATACCTGAAGCACCCATAACTATCCCCCTCGTTTATTATGACTAAATGTATGGGCATTAAAAAGAACAAAAAGAACCTCTTTTTATACTATAATTATAGCATATTTTTAATTTATATAACATTTTAATTACGTAAGCTCCAAATCAATGCACTTTGCTCTAAAAGAGATTTTTTTGTATGCTTGGGAATAAAGTTTCGGTAAAGTTATGTCAGACTCAGATCATTTTCATGGAAAAGATGCACTATCACATGTGACAGAGAAGCAAGCGGAAGGGATTATCGCCTCTGCAGAGATTCACGGCACGGAAATACCGGGACACATCTCAGCAGGCGCCGACGCCGCACGCGAGACCGCTGT
>JAJFMB010000096.1 GCA_021772355.1 Chlamydiota bacterium
GGAGTTCGTGTGCGTACAGCGCTCCCAACCACTTGATTGATGGGGAGATAGCTCCAAGACTTAAGGCGCGTGCACATTGTTTTTTTACACAGCGGAGAGCTCTTTGATCTTCAAATTCCAAGTAAGGTAAATAGGTGATTCCAGTCAGCTCCTCAAAATCTTGCGGGGAATACCCAACAGAGAAACTTTCATTTGGCCTAGAGAAAAAAATCAGTCGCTGTGAAAAGTTTTCAGGGAGTTTTCGATATTTGATAGCTGTCGATTGGTTTTCGACAGGAGCAAAAAAATCGTGGAACCTTTGTTTAAGCGATTGATATATTTGACGAAACACGTAATGATCACAAGTATGTTATTTCCCTAACTATAAATAAGTATTGATATGTTCACAATCTGGAATGAGTTTGGTATTCAAGAGCCTTATTGGGGCAATGTGAATCGCGTTGAAGCGATCAATGCCTTGGCGAATCTGTACGATCAATCCAAGAAAAAGAGCTTGTGGAAGCTCAGAAAAGAAGAACTAAGAAGCCAAGAGAAAATTTCTCAAGTGCGTAACTATCGCTTTGTCAAGGAGCAACGGGAGGATAGTCGTGAGGAAAAAGAAGCTCCGCTCATTACCGCACTGCAAATTATGAGCTTCCCTGTTATCACTCTTCAGCCGGAAAGTCTTTTGGAAGAGGCCTGGGACATCATTCATAAAACCTGTTTTCACCATATCCCCATTGTCAATCAGGACAATATTTTGGTTGGTATTCTTTCGGATCGCACTGTGATGGCTACCTATCATAAGTTAGGAGGCAACGTCCTTGTCAAAGAGGTGATGACCCCTAAAGTATTTTCTACCACTCCTGAAACACCCATTCGACGTATTGCCCAACTCTTTGTCATCGAACGGATTGGGTCAATGCCTATCATCGATGAAGCAGGCAAGCTCGTCGGAATCATCACCCGCAGCGATATCCTCAGAGCCTTCATTGGACATCTATAATTACCAACGTGAATAGTAGCCTTTGTGAAGGCTTCTGATAGCGAGCAGGTGCATAAGGATGAACGATGCAAAAGTCACAATGAGAGCAGAGGATAAGCTGACATCAGAGATGCCAAGGATACTGTATCGGATGCCATTGACCATATAGAGTAATGGGTTAAATTTTGAAAGGGTTTGCCAAATGGGATGTAGTTGTTGCAACGAAAAGAAAATCCCTCCTAAATAGATAAGAGGAAGCAAGATAAAGGTTTGGATGGCGATGACTTGTTCGAAAGATTTAGCGCTCATTGAGATTGCAAGCCCAAGGTGAGCAAAAGCAAGCCCACCCAAAAAGAGGAAAAGCAGAGCGAGAAAGGGGTGTTGAATCGTGAAAATTTCTCCATTCATAATCCAGTAAAAAAAAATTCCAACGAGTAGAGTAAGTACCCCGACGATAAGGCCGCGCACGAGGGCGCCAAGTCCATTGCCCCAAGTGATTTGTGTGGGGCTGATAGGAGCCATCCGCAGCTCTTCAAGTTCGCCGCAAAAACGCATGACGACGATCGAACCGGAGGAATTC
The DNA here is from genome assembly GCA_021772355.1 of Chlamydiota bacterium. Classification (GTDB taxonomy): domain Bacteria; phylum Chlamydiota; class Chlamydiia; order Chlamydiales; family JAJFMB01; genus JAJFMB01. Next base: position 1,545 of record JAJFMB010000096.1, read on the forward strand.
TCAAAGGTGTTGCGCAACGTTGCCATCATCGTCACGCCCGGAATCAAAAAGGCGAGGTAGGAGACATTATTGATTGTAGAGATTTCTCTTCCGATACTTACACCAAAAATGAGCAGGTATAGGCACGTGCTAATTAAGGGAGTTGCAATTGACTGATAGAAAATCTTCATAAAACGGCGGATCTCACGCATAAAATGCGCAAAAAAGGGTGACCAATGAATTTTTGTGGGGATATCAGTCATGAGGCTCCTCCCAGATGATTTTTTGGAACGCGTCTTCAAGCTTTCCTTCGCGAATAGACACATCATAGACGTCAGTGATTTCAATTGGCAAAGTGGTCATAAGTTGTCCAATGCTATTAGCGCTGGGAAGGGAAAAGATCAACTCTTTCTCTGACTGATGTGTAAGATGGGGATGAGTAAGAGGTTTAATGCCGTTTTTTAAGATGATGGTCACTTCACGCATGGTGTACTTACTAATGATATCGCGTGTTTTCCCTACAAGTTTCAGCTTGCCTTTATCGATCACTCCGATGCGAGTGCACAGATGTTCTGCTTCTTCGAGGTAATGCGTTGTGAGGAGGACAGATGTCCCTTGGTCGCGTAATTCCTGGATAAATTTCCAAAGAGCGCTGCGCAGTTCAATGTCGACACCGGCTGTGGGTTCATCAAGGAGAAGCAGTTTTGGCTTGTGTACGAGTGCTTTTGCAATGAGTAATCGCCGCTTTAAGCCCCCGCTCAGCTCTTTGACATGCTTGTACTGGTGCTCTTTGAGATTGAGTTTTTCGATAAGGTAATCAATTTGAGCATCATTTTTCCATAGACCGTAGTAGCTGGATTGGATTTGTAAGATCTCTTTAACATTAAAAAAACCATAATTCACAAGTTCTTGGGGAACGCAACCTGTAAGAAACTTGGTAAGGCGAGGTTCTTTTGTCACATCATGGCCAAAAACTTCAACAGTACCGGCTGTGGGCTCTTGAAGCGTTGTGATAGTGGAAATAATGGAAGTTTTTCCAGCGCCATTTGGACCTAAAAGCCCAAAAATCTCACCACGATGAATATCAAATGTCACGTCATCGACAGCGCATAGCTTACCGTAACACTTAGTTAATTTGCGGATGCTTAGAGGAAGATGTTCTTGATTTGACATGTTAAATAGTATATGAATTTGGTCGAGTGATAGTCAAGAAGGGAATATTTATCATGCGTATCCTACACACAATGGTTCGCGTAGGCGATTTAGAGAAATCAAAAGATTTTTACTGTAAAGTACTTGGTATGAAACTGTTGCGTGAGAAAGAATATCCCGGAGGTGAATTCACCCTAGCTTTTTTAGGGTATGAAAAAGAGAGCGATGGCGCAGTGTTGGAATTGACCTACAATTGGGGTAAGGACAGCTATGATTTAGGGGATGGTTACGGTCATATAGCGATCGCCGTAGATGACATTTATCATATTTGCGACGATATCAAAAAGAAAGGAGGGAAAATTACGCGAGAACCGGGCCCCATGAAGCATGGTGGTACCGTCATTGCTTTTGTGGAAGACCCGGATGGTTATAAGATTGAGCTGATCGAGAAAAAAGGGTAGTTATTCCTCAGAATCTTTGATCCCTTCTTGCTCTTTGACTAGCTTTTTCACATCAATTTCTTCGGGAGCAGCCTGCTTCGCTTCAAGTGCTTTAAGGTAATCATCATAAAATTCATAAGCGTTTGGATTGTCTTCGTGATACTTCCGTAACACCTCACATTTTTTACATGTGCCGCTGGCAGCGCATACAGTGCCCGTAAGAGCAATTAGAGCTATACTATTGATTATTAATTTCATAGGAATCTCCACTTATTATTAAAAATTAGCTCCCCCTTTTTGCATTTTTTCCAAAGAGGTGCTGATTAGGGATTTAATAAACTCATAACCCGCTCCAGCCCAAGAGACTAAGGTGTCAAATGCCTCAGGAAAAAATCGCCATATGAGGTAAAATAATATGCCAAATAGAATAAAATTTACGAAAAAACGCAACATAGGTCCTCTCTTAATTGACGGCCCTTTAACTTTATGGTATCACAGAAATGATTAAACTTTTCTGATTTTTTCACAAGGAATGTTGTTAATATATGTGCTTTTCTCCTGAAGCAAGTTTCACAGCCTCAGCAGTTTTAGCTGTAATTGGCACAGCAACGATAAAAAGGGCGCCGGCTAAGCCATTCTATCCATTGGCTATGATACCCTTACTCTTTGCTATTCAACAGTTTTTCGAAGGGATCCTCTGGCTTGCTCTGCGACACGACTATTACCCCACCCTAGTGAGTGCATTCGGCCAATATGGATTTCTTACATTTGCTTATCTCATTTGGCCAGTGTGGGTTCCGTTTTCGCTCTTTATTTTGGAGCACGAGCCTTGGAGAAGAAATGTGATTTTGGGTAGCTTATTTTTAGGGGGAATAGTTGCCAGTGGAGACCTATTTGCTCTATTTTCCCGTCCCATCGAGAGTGAAATCGTCAACTGCAGTATTCAATATGCTCATCCTAAGCTGTTTCCGAAAATTCTCTACGCTACGGCAGTCTTAGTCCCTTGTTTCGTATCCAGCCTTAGAAATATTTGGATCTTTGGGGTATTAATTGCA
>JAJFMB010000097.1 GCA_021772355.1 Chlamydiota bacterium
TACTGGCCGCAGCTTAGCATTCCTCCGGGAAGAGATCCTTAAGCCTGTAGCATCTGCAATAGATGCTTAAAGGCATCCGGAGGCAAGCTGACACTACCACTGAAGGCTGTATCGAGAGAGTAAATCAAAAAGAGCAGGCTCGATGTGGTAGCAGCCAAAAAGGCCACAATCAAGAGATGATACCATAGGTTATCAGGACCAAATAGCCAAGTAAAGGCCATGATTGAAATCCCACCCAAGATTAAAATCGTCCACATTTCCGCTGTTAACGACTCTTCTCCTCCCATTAATCTAAAGATTCGCGCGTTCATCAGCAAATTGAGCTTATCAAGGGACTGTGCATACCAAAGCTCCTGCTTCTTAGTCTTTAAGTCGATTGCATAATAAACTTTCCAGATCTCTAACATCTCTGAAGAGGGAGTATATTTTGCCACGTCGACAGATCTACCCCACTCCTTTTCTAAGACAGAATCGACATAGTTTCTTAACGCCTCTCTTACTCTCTCTTTATCCTGATCTTCAAATACTTGAGAATCACGATGCAAATCAGAAAGATAACTCGACTCCAAATCCAGATTTTGCTTAACACTATCAAAGCGCGTCTGCACATTCACAACGGTAAATCCAATCAGTACAGCGTACAAAACGCCTAGATTGGCAAACACGAAACCCGCAATGTCGTGATGAGACTTCAAAAGCTTAGTATTAAACACCCTACGAACAATAAAGATCCCACTAAAAGTGAAAACCACTAAAAGTAGAAAGGCAAGAAAAACCCCAATAAGCCAGTGAAAATCTTCGATGGATTGAAAATATAGCGTCATGCTTTCCACTTAGCATAAAACTGATTATTTAATCGAGAACAAGCAGTTGTTTATAGAATAGAAAATATATGTCGCTTTTCTCTAACTTCTGAAGATGTTTCCATATTCACACGACATTCAACATCAAATTCAAAATCGGTACGACTGTAATCATTCTTCCATAAGTGAACTATTCGGTCATAGACACGCGATAGCTCTTGCCCAACACTCACAGGCCGGATCCAGGAAAATGTTCTTTCATACGGTGCTTCAGTTCTAGAATTTTTAAAGGTGATAATTATCTCAATAGAAACTTTGTTCACACGCTCCGAAAGTTCGGCAAGAGACAAGCTTACTCTTCTCTTTGTAAGAAAAACAAGAGGACACTCAATCCATCTTTCTACCACGATTTTCAAACATGCCGTCTCTCGTAAATACCTCTTCAAAGAAAAATCAGGTGAACTCCCCTTCCAGTTCTGTTCAGCGTCTTCAATCCTCTTAAGTAGCTGTTGTCCTTCTTCTCTACTTAGACCATCCTCTTGGCAAAGAAAAAAATTTTCTAAACATAAATCACTAAGCTCCTTGTACGCTTCTTTCGTTTGCGAGTGAGGAAGACCCAATAGTGCATGAACAGCAGCACGCAGATTGGATGGAATAGTCAGACTGCATTTTTCCTTAACGATCAAATAACAAAGTTCTGGAAGGTCATCAGAGGGCTTACAATACTTGAGATGGAGTTCGAGATATGCAAGACGCTCCTGCGGAGTAGAAGATTGCATACATGCAAGCTCTTGAATGAATAGCGGATCTTGACTAGAAGGATCTCCAACGTCTGAAAGATCTGAAGACACTCTGTCAGCTTGTGTAATTAGCATAATAAAACTCCTATTGAAGCTGCCATAGATTCTTATAACGTAAATTCGTAAGGAAAATACCCAGAGCCATCAGCTGTCAACATCTCCACATTGATTGAAACCTGAAGAGAAGAACCTGGGATATGAGGTACAGTATGCCACAGATAAATCAGATGCTCATCCAGAGAAGAGATCGCATTAACGGATGAAACATGGTACGTTTGAGATCTCTTTTCCCCCTCAAAACCCTGATGCCCAAGTGACATTTTCAGAAATATAGAAGTTACTTGATTACGTTGCTGCATAAGAGACGTACACACGCTTTTCCGAGCAAGTTGGAGAAGAGGACACAAGTACCACGTATTGACCTGATTTTTTAAAGACTCTGCTTCCTGTAAACACCTTGCTATGGAAAATATATTTGCATGTTTGAGGTAGCGCTCTTCTGCATTCTCGATACCGGTCAACAATTGTCGTATTTGGTCATCATTCAATCCCTCACAGTTTTTACGATATTGAGAAAACTGACAGCAAATAGTAGCAAGCATTTTATAGAAATTCACAGTTGATGATAAGGGAAGCCCCATCAACACCTCCATTTCTCTCCTCAGATCATCCGGTGAACTAAGAGGGGACTTTTCTTTGATGATGTAATAACAAAGAGCAGCACGCTCCTCATTTGACATCCACTTATCAAGAAAAGATTCGAGATATTGTAACTTCTCAGCGGGTGTAGAAGCGACCATCAGATCAAGCCCCTGTAAAAACATCGGGTCTTGTTGAGAATAAACCCCGGGTTGTACGCCACTAGGGCCCACACCGGCAGATGAGGACATAGACATAATAAACTCCTAAGCGATTAAGTTCGAAGAATATTACATCAAATGAACATTTTTTGCTCGGAATATAGGGCGCTTTTGCGCCCTAATTAATTTAACTTAAAAGTTCAGCTAGCTTACTTAAAGCCTCACCGATGGCATCGGCGTCTTTGTCATTTTGCTCGATCAGCGCTTTTTGCTCTTGATCAAGGGCTGCGATCTGTCTTTTCGTTTTATTAGCTAAAGCAGAATATTGAGTCAATCTTGAGGCATTATTATGAGTCTCAAGTGCTTGAACAGCAACTTCCTTATCTTTAATTTCCTCTTCGATAGCAACTTTTCTCTCTTGGTTGTTCACAAAGCTTTTAAGAGCGACAAGAGTTTCTTTCAGCTCGTGAACTTTTTTCTCATCATCCCAATTAAAGGAATTGAACTGATTCTCAGATAAAGCTCTATTCTTGTATGAGGCAATGTGAGCGACATCTTCCTCGTAAGTTTTGATTTTCTCTTCAAGAGCCACAAGAGTTTTCCTATGCTGAGCAAGTTTATCGGAAGGATCTTTAGAGAGCATCACCAATAACGCTCCAACTACATATATTTTCAGGGAGTGCAATGTCACAAGAGCTGCGAAAGCACCTGCCAAAGGCCAGACCAGAGCAACTGCAGCAACCAGGCCTATTACGGCAGTTACCATCACAAACTGTTGAAACTTTCTTAGTTTAGTTTGTTTGTTTGTTAGCTCCTTGATTGTGCTTTTTTCTGTTTTAATTTGATCTTCGTGAGCTGTCTTAAACTTCTCAGTAATGGTTTCAGGAGTTAAATGCGAAACTTCCCCCTCTACTTTCTGAGATTTTGCCCCTTGAACACCCAATCCATCAAAGAGATGAGCTAGTGAATTTTTAACAGCAGAGTTTAGATTCAAAGACTCCACTTCAGAAACTAAGTTATTATTTACTTGCATATTATCACCTACAATTAGTTGTTTTAATAAAATGTAAATATTATATTAATAATCAATAAATGTCAATAAATTATATTTTATTTACTTTGAATGTTACGCTTACGTAAAAATCACTGATTGAGCTATAGTGACCTTTTTTTCGATCTGAGGTGGCTTATGAACATTGTGGTAGTGGGAACTGGTTACGTCGGTCTTGTGACGGGAACGTGTCTGGCTGAAATGGGACATGATGTGGTGTGTCTCGATATTGACAAGAAAAAAATTGAGAAACTTAAGAGAGGGGTAATTCCGATCTATGAGCCGGGCCTAGAAGAGATGGTGCGCCGGAATCTTGAGGCGGGGCGTCTTACATTCTCTGTTGAATACGCCGAAAGCGTTGAGCAGGCTTTAATATGCTTTATCACAGTGGACACCCCGATCGGCTCAGACGGCCTTGCCACTCTTACCTACGTGTTTGATGTTGCCAGAGCGCTCGCCCAGCATATGAACGATTATAAGGTGATCGTCAACAAGTCCACCGTCCCCTTGGGAACGGCTGCGAAAGTGACAGAGCTAATTGAAAAAGAACTGGATAAACGGGGCGTTGAGATCGCTTTTGATGTCGTCTCTAACCCTGAATTTTTGAAGGAAGGGAATGCTGTTCAAGACTTCTTAAAGCCTGATCGCGTAATTATTGGCTCAGAAAGCTCTAAAGCGATTGAAGTAATGAAAGAGCTCTACTCCCCTTATATGCTCAACCATGACAGATTAATGGTGATGGATGTCGCTTCTGCTGAGCTCACAAAGTACGCAGCCAACGCCATGCTAGCCACACGCGTATCCTTTATGAATGAGATTGCAGGCCTTTGCGAACTTACCGGGGCGGACATCAACAAAATCCGGATTGGGATGGGCGCTGACAAGCGGATCGGCTATCACTATCTTTATGCCGGCCCGGGCTATGGTGGATCGTGCCTTCCCAAGGATGTTAAAGCACTTAAGAACCACGCAGCAGAGATGGGTTATGAAATGCCTCTTCTCACGGCTGTTGATGACGTCAATCAGAAACAAAAAAACTTAGTGGGAGAAAAAATTAAAGCCTACTACACAGAATCCTTGTCTGATAAAACAATTGGGGTACTAGGGCTTTCATTTAAAGCTGACACAGATGACTTGCGTGAGTCAGCTGCCATTGTTTTGATTCGGCAACTTCTCAATGAAGGAGCGAATTTGCGTCTGTTTGATCCCGTGGCAATGGAGCGGGCGAAAACAATTTTCCCCGATTTCCCCACCATCACTTGGTGCAAAGATGAGTTAGATGCCGCTAAAGGTGCAGATGCCCTTGCCTTAATGACAGACTGGAAACAGTTTCGCTATCTCGACTTTAAAAAAGTAATCAAAACGATGAAAGGTTCTGCTTTCTTCGATGGAAGAAATCAATACATCCGGGCGGAAATGGCTAAGAAAGGATTTGACTATTTTAGCATCGGGCAATCTCCGGCACTTGCACAACGTATCGAAGCGACGGTGAGTTAGAATGAATCTCGCTATATTTCTAGAAGAGTCCCGGACAGTTTTAGAGCACAAGCTTGAGGAACTGCTTGAAGAGAAACAAACCTCCTACCACTCTCTACTTGATGCCTCCCGTTATGCCGCACTCGGTTCAGGCAAACGCCTTAGACCTATCCTAGTTCTAGCCACTGCCCAAGTCTTTGGAAGCGATCTCGATACAGCATTAGTGCCCGCTTGCGCCATCGAGCTGATCCACACCTACTCCTTGATCCACGACGACCTTCCTGCAATGGACGACGATGACTATCGCCGAGGAAAGCCCACAGTTCATAACGTCTTTCCTGAATCTCATGCTATTTTAGCCGGCGATCATTTGCTTACCTACGCTTTCGAGTTACTGAGCGAAGCACCTGGGCTGACGAGTGATCAAAAGATTCAGCTTATCGCAACCCTCTCTAAAGCAAGTGGCGCGAATGGGCTTATTGGGGGTCAAGTCATGGACCTTGAAAGCGAAGGGGGAACACTTTCACTAGATATGCTCAAAGAGATTCATACTCGTAAAACAGGAGCTCTTATCCAAGCAGCTGTTCTGTTTGGAGGAATCATCGGCGGGGCAACGGAGGAGCAGCTGACAGCTTTGAAGGAGTACAGTCATGACATTGGTCTTGCTTTTCAAATCATCGACGATGTCCTCGATATTACTGCAAGCGAAGAGAAGCATGGTAAACACATTGGATCAGACGCAATAAATAATAAGGTGACCAGCGCAACACTATTGGGAATAGATAAAGCAAAAAAATACGCTCTTCAATTATTATCCTCCGCACAAAACCATTTAGTGGAGATGAAGCAAAACACCGCACTACTATCAGAATTGAGTGAGTGTTTGGTCAATCGAAGTCGTTAAGAAAATGAAAAAGACAACAACATACTCTTTTAAAAGGAAACGCCTCTTCGATATTCTTTTTAGTCTTTGCGTTCTTACTTTTTGTCTACCTGTTCTATTGTGCATCAGCCTCTTAATCATCTTTTCCACTAGAAGCATCTCTATTTTCTTTGCTCATCCCCGAATAGGAAGAGGGGGAAAGCCCTTTTATTGTTACAAATTTAGAACGATGTATCCCGACGCAGACAAGAGATTAAGGGAATTACTACAACAAAATTCTTCCTTAAGAAAAGAGTGGCAGGAAAACCGAAAACTGAAACACGACCCTCGTGTAACTCCTATTGGATTGTTTTTACGCAAGACATCGCTAGACGAGCTTCCGCAATTTTGGAATGTATTAAAAGGTGACTTGAGCGTTGTAGGACCAAGACCTGTTGTCAGAGAAGAGCTCAGAAAGCATTTCGGACCCAAAGCAAAAAAAATTCTTTCTGTGCGACCAGGCATTACAGGCATATGGCAAACGTCGGGACGCAGCCACACCTCCTATTCGCAACGCATACAGCTCGATGAAAAGTATATCGACACGCACTCTATCGCTTTAGATTTAAAATTGATTGCTAAAACCATTCCAAAAATACTCGCCGCTAAAGATGCGTATTGATTTAGACCATAAAAAACTCAACGTGGCGTTTTTCATCACGTTGTTCGCTACCCTTTTTTTTCCTGTTCTCTTACCAAGCGCCCACCTCATCTACTTTGCTCCTTTTCTTGTCATGACCTATTACCAAAGACCCTTTCTCTCCTGTTTGTGGCTCGCGTTATTCTGTGGAACCGTTGTCGATCTTTTATCATCCTATCAGCATTTTGGCCTTTATGCTTTAAACTATTGCATGTGCTCCACTCATCTTTACCAACAGATAAAAAAATTT
>JAJFMB010000098.1 GCA_021772355.1 Chlamydiota bacterium
GCTTGTAAACCTGTTGAATGAAAGATGTAGTCGATCCTCACCAGTCCCCCCTTATTCATGGTGGGTTGATGATTTTTTTTACCGACGTCAACAAACCCTGCGTCACCCATAAGTTGGATGACCGGAGTCGTATCTTGAGCATTGAAATCGCCGCAAATGATCCACTCCTCTACCTTCTCATCTTTAAGATGCTCCACTAATTCCTTTACCTGGCGATAGCCGCGATGCTCCTCAGGTGGCTTCTCCGGCTGGTTCCAACGAATGTGTGTATTCACCACACCCAGCGTTTTACCATTCCACTCCAGATGCAAAATCAAGGCAATGTGCCCAGAGGGACCGCCATTCGGACCTTGGTCATTATAAATGATGACCTTACCTCCATTAAAACGAATAGTCCTCTCATTAAAGAACGTTGCGCACCCATCCATCCGCCCAAAACTTTTTCGCGAGTAAATCCCCTCGTATCCCAACGGCTTTAAGATCTGATAAAACTCATTAAATACCTGTCCTTCAACTTCCTGCAAGCAGAGAATGTCTGCCTGCATATTAAGGATTTGCTTAACCAGCCGCAACCGCCTTTTCTCCCAATCAAGATTCTCTTGAGAAACACGAGGATACCACTCAGGCTTAATATGGCAGTCAGCTAAGATGTTGTAAGTCACGACTTTCATGCTAATAATATAAATAAAGTTTTAATTTGTGTATATTAATTCATCGAATTAATGGATAACAGAAAGGCAACCTCTTTTCCTGCACGAGAAAGATGAAAGAATATAGATGTTAAACCCTACATTTAACAGCACATGAAAAAAAAGGTTTTATATAATAAAAACAACTGTTATTATGTTTATCCAAATTAATAAAAGGGTGACATTATGAATTTCATTGATAGTGGACTAACTAACCTGGGAGATTATTCTCTTAGTACCAAAATTACTACCCATGAAAAAGATGGACAGCAACAATTTCAAATTGGATTTCTGGCCTGGAAAAGGCTAGCAGTATTAGAAGAACAGTGGTTAGCTGTCATCCCTAAATTAAAAACACATTACGTCACCTTAGTTCCCATCGGGCTGGGTCTGCTAAGCTCGGTTGCTGCGCCTCTTGCAAAGCAGTACATCAAAGAAAATGACAATCAAACAAAACACCCCTACCTTTCTTTTCTATGCGAAATGACAGTGAAAGCGGGTGAGTCGGCACAAGTCATTTGTCAAAACTCTAATACACTTATTAATGTGGCTTGCGGTGTTTCCTATGTCGCGATGATTGCTCTTGGGCATACTACAATTGGCGCTATCGGTCTTATCGGGCTTGTCTTGATTGCCGTTAAACGGGAAGGTTATTTACCCAACTGGCTCGATCGCACGCTAGACCCTATTACCGTTGCAGCAGAAACGTATGTGATCTGGAACTTACCGATGCTGGGAGTTGTGCGCGGATTCTTCTTATTACAACAACTGGGTGAAGGTATCGACTTACTGAAGCGTTTCGAACAAACCCAACGCATGCTTCCAAATTGGGTATTAAATCCTATGCCAGGCAAACATGTTAAGAAAGAAACTACCAGTGCAATTAATCTCGACGAATTAGAAGTCAATTTTTCTCATATCTATAACGAAAAGCTCAATCAAGTATTCCCTGTAGACTATCAAAATGAGATCAATGAAAAAGAGGTAAGTACTCTTTTTGACTCACTTGTAAGCAGATTTATCTCTCTTTACAAGAGCGGCGATGAAAAGATAGACTCCCTTGATGAACTCCTGGCAAAAGAACCTGAGTGGGCAAGTCAAAGAAGCAAAGAGGAATTAATTCAACGTGTTCTTATCGAGGGAACTAATAATGATCGCGCTGATTTCTATGCCGAAATCGATTTAGAGACGAAAGAAGCGATTGCTAAAGTTCTCAAAGAAAGCTCTAATAAGTTGAATGATCTTTCTAAGCTCGTTGACGAAAAACCTTTAAGAGCTGCCACAAAGAACATCGTTCACAACCACCTACAAACAATGATTTTCGGCTTTAACAAGTTGCGCTCCGGTGTTGAACATGGCCGCATAGAAGATGAGCTTCCTCCAAACTTTGATTTATTCAAACGTTTAATGAAAGCGCAAATGGATGCCATGCTGCAAGAAGAAGATGGAATCTTCCTAGGAGAGTTCCAGCTGTTGTGTGAAATGGGAAGTGGTTGCGCCAACGATGGATGGTTGAAACATATTTCTAACCTTGTCAACGTCAAGACAGACGATCTCGAATGGGCAGTGCACCATCAACTCGCCAAAATGCGAGGAGTCTTGGTTAACGAAAAACTACTCGAAATAAATGACGATTTGCAACAGAAGAGAAAACTTGATTTATCACCTGTTGGGGGAGTGTTAAATTCCCATGTTGTCAATGCAGCCCACTGCGGGATTTATCCCCGCTTCAGAACCTATGAAGCAGAATTTTATCATCAGGTGAATCCTCGTGAAATGGATGAAACCATCTGGGTGCAGCTGATGAACAAGCACATCGATCGCAAATGGTGGATTGGAGACACGCTCTTTATGCTTCACGAAATGGCGCATGTGCACATTACCCTGCTTTTCTATGGCGACATTTTCATGAAGCATTTTAAAACGTTAGATAAAGAGTACACGTTAGACGCTATTGTCGATGAGGTTTACGAATCGATTAAGCCAAGAAGAGGGGAAAGTAAAATTCCTTGGGGTATCATCGAAAAATGGTTGAAAGAGAAAGAAGTTAACGACTGTGTCGAAGAAACACCTAACGGTCCTTGCTTGAATCAAAAAGGCGTTCTTCTTTTACTTGCGGATTTAGGAATTCTACAAGAGAAGAAATCACCTACTTCTGTGTAATGAGTCCATGAGAGGAGGCTCATGAAGTGAGCAGATTCCTTGGATCTACGAGGAGTCAATAGCTAATTGCTATTGACGACGAGTAGGACAATGAAGGTGCCACTGCAGGGGCCTCTACGAATGGACTAGATCTCGTGAACATTTACCCCCCTGTTAAGAAGCAGATTGGCGCTAAAGCCGGCTAAGTGCGGAAAGTTTATATGCTTACTGATTGCATTCACTTTTTGTTTTACCGCTGCCGTCATTGGCTTGCAATGGACAATCAATAGCAAGGCTGCAGCAACTGCTAAGCTATCTGCTTTTTCGGGCATTTCTGAACTTTCTAAAAGAGCGCGAGCATCATCTAGTATCCCTAGCGCTTCTACCAGCTGTGCGCTTTTTGGATTGGAGAACAGAGGAAATTGCGCGTAATGCAACGTATTTACGTTTAATAGATTCTCTGCCACGTTTTGACAATCGTCAAGGTGCCATATTTCCGCAGAGGGATACTGCTGAGCCAACCACGCGATTTGCGCCTGTTTGTATTCATTACCTGGTATGAGCGGCTCTTTTTCCTGGGTGTAATAAGCAATGCGCTGCTTAACTGCCTCTTTATCCCACACAAATTGATTGTTTTGAATATCCTCTGCTAAGAGCTGCTCAAATGGCAGTAACACTTCATAATAATAATTCCTATCTTCATATTCTGGTTGATAACGCGCATTGATGAAGTCGAATCGAATTCCCAAGGGATCAAACTGGGTTTTCTGCCAATAATCAATAGCGGCCGACAGAGCATCCGCCTCATGTTCAGGAGCCTGATGCTGCCAATGATAGAGGCTATAAAGGATAAAATTCTCGCGGTCCCGATGGGTCGTTAAACCGACTGGAATCCCTTTTCCCTGGCAATACATCACTAAAATTAAAATTTGCATATCCAAACCAGGAAAATGGCGGAAGGTATGATCCCAGTCGATGCTCAAAACATATTTTTTCATAGTGGAGTACTATAAGATTATTGTGCTTTTAAACCTATGCTTTCTGCTGCTCCCCCCAAGTTACGTATTGAGAGAATCCAATAAAAAAGCACAACCAAAATGATGACTCCAACGTAAACACCGCTTGCGGATATGGAAGCAAATAGAAGCAATAGCCCTTGATGAATAAAGGAACCGCCCGACTTACCAAAACGCACGCCGATACCATCAATAGCTGTCTTACCCATGAGCTTGCTTTCACTCGTCAAAGGGATAAAGGCCATCTCTTTAGTCGCATCAAAGAGAGAATATTTGCACGCTTTGCATATGGAGTTTTGGATAGCACCGATGAAGACGATGAGTGGCAGTGCCCCCATCAATAAAGAGCTAAAAAAGAAACCACATAAAAGCAGCATAACAACCGGAGTGATCAACGCTGTTTTCGTCCACCCCAGCCGTTTAATTAACTCAGCTGTTGCTAGTGATAGAAGCAGTGCCACTGTCCCCTGCACAATCTGCATATTGTTGATGTAGTGATGGTAATCAAGCG
>JAJFMB010000099.1 GCA_021772355.1 Chlamydiota bacterium
GAAATGTTATTTAAGCGTATTCCGAACCTTCCAATTTACGAAGGGGTTTTTCGATATGTCTATATTATGGCCAGAAGGGCAACCAACAAACCATTGATATCATTATGCGAAGATGCACCGAATTTTTTACTTCACTATGTAGCGAACTTGCCGTTACTTCCTCCTGAAGTGCATACCGAAGAGGACGTAACCAGACTACGTCAAATTCTTACATCGTCTGATGATGTCCAAGCTCTACGTAACATTGCAATTTTCCTGTTTCACCGGAGAGATACCGAAGATTTATTAAACATCAAAATCTTGATAATGCACATAAACACTTTAGACGATGTCAAATGCGAAAACTTTCTCAATTCAATATTTACTCGCTCAAACGACTACCAACATGGAGCTTGGCGCTCCAACATCAGCAAACTTCTGGGCAACGTACTCAATCGAAGCGATGATGAAGTTGTAGGTATTAGCGAGCATGCGCTTTCGTTCATGTTACAGATTTCTGGGTTCGCTGATTGGAATATCCGGGAACAGTTCCATGGGTTATTCTCTCAATTGTTAGCAAGGGGCCAGGGCCATTCAGCAATAGCCTATGCTAGACAAGCTTGTTCCGCGACTGTTAGACACAGCGTCGAGGAAGTCACCGCCTCAACGGAGGAAGCTTAATTGGAGGACGTGAAACTCATTTTACCAACATCGTGGCAACCTAACCGAGTTAGTTTCTTCGAAGCTTTAGGCATTGAACCAAAAGGCTTGGGTGCTCAACTGTTCGGGAGTGTATTCGATAGTTTTTTTACACATTCTGTTGAGTTAAAAAGGGAATACTTGAATTACTATTCTGTTGAATATTCAACATTAAGAGAATATATTGAAATTCGGTACGGCGAAACTATGAGTGATGACGAGTTGGAAAAAGAGAACATCTTTTTGATTAGATACTTACCGCAAATCGTTGACACCATGTACGAAGACAACAAGCTTGATACAGTTCTAGAGTGCGTAGAGAAAATGGAAGAAGCTTATGAAAATAAAACTTGATTTCGTGTCTAACAGTTCTTCGACGTCGTTCGTTTACATCTCAAAAGAAGAGTTGAGCTTAGAGGCTTTTTTGCAGGCCGCTGGCGTTGATTCTGATAGCCCGGTTGTGGACCTCTTCTCACAGATGCATTCAGAGCTCTACGATAGTATTGCTAACGGACAGAAATTGACGTCCGATGAAGATATCGATGGGTTAGCCGGCTACGATAAATTCACACCTGAAGTAATCAAAAGAATGAAAGCCGGGATCAGCAACGGCAAGAATGTAATAACCGCAATGTTAAGCAGTGAGGAGGCGTTGGCGGAATCTGTCCTTTGTATGGAAATATTCGAAATTGATTCCGATAAATTCTTCATAAACGCATATAATAATTACTGGTAGCACGGTGCTCAAAATTAATCATTTCAAGAGCCTAAGCTACACTTCACTCTTTAACCCAGAGACAGGCTTTTTCGCGCGTGTTCCAGACAAAGGAAAAAAGGAACCATTTTGGTCTCCTCACGGACCAGAATTGATGGATATTTCCATCACAAACTGGTGTGATAAAGGGTGCACATTTTGCTACAAGACTTCTACTAAACGTGGACTTCATATGAAGTTGTCCGACTATGAAAGCGTGATAGATCAAGCCGCAGAAATGGGGACTTTTCAGGTAGCTCTGGGCGGTGGCAATCCAAACCAACATCCAGATTTTGTAGAAATCCTCGAATACACAATGGCCAAAGGCATTGTCCCAAACTATACTACCAATGGTCGTGGCTTAACCAAAGGAATACTGGCAGCTACAAAACGAAACTGTGGAGCTGTTGCTGTTTCCGCTTATCCTCCTTACAATGAAACAGCTGAGACGATCAGGGTTCTTTCCGAAAATTCTATTATGACAAATGTACATTTTATTCTAGATGCGCAAAGCATCGATACCGCAATCAGTTGGTTGCTCGAACCGCCAATATTCTTGAGATCAATCAATGCGATTATCTTTCTGAACTACAAACCTTCAGGCAGAAAAATATTTGAGGAAAAACTTCTCAGACACAGCGACCGGCTCAATGAGTTTTTTGGCCTTGCAACATCCGCAAATCGAAAGCTCAAGGTTGGTTTCGATGCTTGTTGTGTAAGTGGCGTGTTCGCTCGTACGGATGCTAATACGTCGATTGTAGACGCATGTGATGCTGGAAGGTTTTCGTTGTATGTTTCAGAAGACCTCCAAGTTCACCCGTGTTCATTCCAGAGCGGGTTGGCAGATGGCGACATTCTTGATGAAGATAATTCTCTTTTAGACATTTGGACGAAATCCAAAAATATGAACTCCTTCAGAGGGTATTTTAGTTCAGATCGATGTGGCGGATGCTCCCATCGTTCGACGTGCATGAATGGTTGCCCTTTGTTCGATGAATTAGTAGTCTGCGGCAATCGATGAGTGCACCAAAGCGGCTGTTCATATTTTATGCAGCAAACGGTCGCTTCCCCCCCAAACTACAAAATGTCACGTAGTGGAAACAGGTCGCTTTGTCCCGCATTTCGGCCATGGGCAACTTCACGGATTTAAAACTCTCGTAAGGCGTGATGCAAGTAACCAGGAGGACTTGGCCT
>JAJFMB010000100.1 GCA_021772355.1 Chlamydiota bacterium
TTAGCACGACTGTACCGTCGCGATGAGTAGAAATAGCTTTAGACTGCTGCACTTCTCTGCGGCTGATGGCGGCGACATTGCGCTGTTTTTCCTCGAATGGATCTGTTCCTTTGCCAAGATAGCTCTCTCCAAAATTTACCAAGCGTTTGCAAGGATCGATTTCAAGCCAGGGATCTTCAGTTAGAGAGACTCGAATGGTGTCTCCCAGACCGTCCAACAAAAGAGCACCGATTCCCATAGCGGATTTAACACGCCCATCTTCCCCTTCACCAGCCTCTGTCACACCCAAATGCAAAGGGTAGTCCCACCCGAGCGCCATCATTTCAGCGACTAACAAACGATAGGCTTGAACCATAACTTGAGGATTTGAAGCTTTCATAGAAAAGATAAAGTCATGGTAGTCATGCATACGGCACACCCGCGCAAATTCCAAAGCCGATTCAACCATTCCCTTTGGAGTGTCGCCATAGCGATTCATGATTCTATCAGACAGCGAACCGTGGTTTGTTCCAATACGCATAGCGCGCTTAAGCACCTTGCATTTTTCAACAAGCGGAGTGAATTTCTCTTCAATTTTTTCAATTTCTTTAGCGTAAGATACGTCATCGTATTCGATAATCTGAAAACTAGCTCGCTTATCGACGAAATTTCCCGGATTTACACGCACCTTATCGACAAACTCCACAACCTTCATAGCCGCAGGAGGATAAAAGTGAATATCAGCTACCACAGGGATTGTATACCCTTTTTGTAAAAGACCATTTTTGATCTGTTCACACGCTTCGGCCTCTTTCATCCCTTGAACCGTCACCCGTGCAATCTCGCATCCGTAATCGGCAAGCTTGATGATCTGATCGATCGTTGCGTCGACATCGCGCGTACTAGAGGTTGTCATAGACTGGATGCGTACAGGGTTATCTCCCCCAACGCCAACAGAACCAACCATCACCTCGCGGGTTTTCCACCGTTTGGTGCAAAAGATTTCTTCACAGTAACGAATTGATTTCATAAACGAGGATTATAAACACTCTCTCTATTCCTGAAAAGTAAAGTCTGTTAAAAAAATGATTGATATTGACAAGATGATTGCGCAGTTATTACGCTGATGTTGGAAAAACTCAAGGTTTTGTATGAATCAGAATTTCACTGATGCTGTCACCAGCGCTATCCAACAAGCCTTTTCAGAAGCGCAGCAGCGCGGCAATACAGAAGTAACAGAAAACCACTTACTTCTCGCTTTTTTAGAAGATCCCGAGGGCTATTTTTGCTCAATTTTAAGCCATTTTAATACAGATCCTACTCATCTACGTCGGGAGGTAGAGCAAAGCTTAAGCCATTTACCCACCTTTGCAGGAACTTCTGCTCAACAACCGGAAGTTGCACGTAATCTCCAAAATCGTATCCTCGAAGCACAAGCCATTGCCAAGAAGTGGGGTGACACTTACACCAGCAGTGATCATTTTTTACTCTCTTTTTGGAAAAGTGGCACAGACCCCTTCGCAAAGTGGAAAAGTGCGACGAAAATTTCTCAAAAAGAGTTAGAAGAACAGATCAAAAAAATCCGAGGTAACCGCCATATGGACTCTCCCGCAGCTGAAGCGAGCCTAAATACCTTAGAAAAGTATTGCAAAAACCTAACAGCACTTTCACGAGAAGGTAAGTTAGATCCCGTTATCGGGCGCGACGAGGAAATTAGGCGCACGATGCAAGTCTTAAGTCGACGCACCAAGAACAATCCTATGCTTATAGGAGATCCCGGCGTTGGAAAGACAGCTGTCGCAGAAGGATTGGCATTGCGCATAGTTCAGGGTGATGTCCCTGACTCCATCAAAGACAAACAGGTTCTAGCTCTCGATATGGGAAGTCTCATTGCCGGCACAAAATATCGGGGCGAATTTGAAGAGCGCCTGAAAGGAATCTTAGAAGAAGTTGAACAAAACGAAGGTAAAGTCATCCTCTTTATCGATGAGGTGCATACCCTAGTAGGCGCCGGTGCTACCGAAGGCGCCATGGACGCTGCTAACCTTCTAAAACCTGCCCTTGCGCGCGGCACCCTGCATTGCATTGGTGCAACAACGTTAAATGAGTACCAAAAGCACATTGAAAAAGACGCAGCTCTAGAACGCCGTTTCCAACCTATCATGATCAACGAACCTTCCCCTGAAGATGCCATTGCCATCTTGCGAGGCCTACGAGAAAGATATGAAATATTTCACGGTGTGCGCATCACTGAATCTGCAATCCACGCTGCAGTCTTGCTCTCTTACCGCTACATCACCGACCGCCGCCTTCCGGATAAAGCCATTGACTTAATCGATGAAGCAGCGAGCATGATTCGGCTGCAAGTAGGAAGCCGCCCCTTACCCATTGATCAAAAAGAACGGGAACTTTCCAGCTTAATCGTAGAACAAGAAGCCTTAAGACGAGAAAACACCCCTACAGGTACGGCAAAAGCAGATAAACTCGAAGAAAGGATTGCTGAAATTAAAGAAGATCTCTCTGTCCTAAGGCAACAATGGGAAGAGGAAAAAAAGCTCATAAATAGCCTAAAAGAGAAGAAAAATTCCTTAGAACAGCTGCGCCATCAAGAAGAGGAATTAGAACGGCAAGCCGATTACAACAAAGTTGCAGAAATACGCTACAACAAAATTCCCGAAATGCAAAAAGAGATCGAAGAGGCTGAAAAAAAGTTAAACGAAAAGCCAAATCGCCTTCTCCAGGAAGAAGTCGACGAAGACCTCATCGCCCAAATTGTATCGAAGTGGACAGGTATTCCCGTTAATAAAATGTTGGAAGGAGAAGCAGAACGCCTTTTACATCTCGAAAAAGAATTAGGAAAACGCGTAGTCGGTCAACACTACGCTATCCTTGCTGTCAGTGAAGCCATCCGCCGCGCTCGTTCAGGTTTAGGAGATCCCAACCGTCCGCTAGGAGCCTTTCTCTTTCTAGGACCTACAGGCGTTGGAAAAACCGAGCTTGCCAAAGC